>NZ_JBWKYF010000031.1:0-73667 GCF_059423605.1 Variovorax sp. GW460-12-1-14-LB1 | reverse complement strand
CGGATCAGGGCTCGCAGCTGTTTGAGCGAAGCGAGTTCTGCGAGACCCCGCGAAACGCGAGCACCGCAGGTTGCCCGTAGCGAAGCGAAGGGACGCAGACAGTGGGGTCGCCTTTCTTTGCTTACTTTCTTTGGCGAAGCAAAGAAAGTGAGTCGCCCGCCGGGGCGAGACCCGGCCCCGGAAAGCACCCCCCAAAACCAATCCCAAACAACTACATTGCACACAATTCAATTGCGAACTACAATTCAACCCATGCCAACGAAACCCAACACAGACGACCTGCTCAAGCTAGACAACCAGCTCTGCTTCGCCGTCTACTCCGCCTCCTTGGCAATGACCCGTCTCTACAAGCCGTTGCTCGAAAAGCTCCAGCTCACCTACCCCCAATACTTGGTGATGCTCGCCCTCTGGGAGCAAGACGGCCCCACCGTCTCCGCCCTAGGCGAGCGTCTCTCTTTGGATTCCGGCACCCTCACCCCGCTCCTCAAGCGCCTCGAAGCCAACGGCTACGTATCCCGAGTCCGCGACGTCGCAGACGAGCGCCGCGTCCACATCACGCTCACCCCCGCAGGCCGCAAGCTCAAGTCCCGTGCCGCCAACGTCCCCGAGTGCCTCATGGCCGCCGCCGAATGCTCCGTCCCCGAGCTGATCGCCCTCACGCAGCAGATCCAGACCCTGCGCGACCGCATCCGCAAAGCCGCCTGACACACAAACAACCCATCCAGAGTTCTCCCCGGCTTCGTGAGAAGAAGCCCTTTCATCACCACTCCCCTGACCAAAGGAAATCACCATGACCACCAAGCTCGACAAAGTTCTCTACACCGCAGAAGCCCACACCGTCGGCGGCCGTGACGGCGCCGGCAAGTCCAGCGATGGCGCCATCGACGTCAAGCTGAGCTCGCCCGGCTCGGGCAAGCCCGGCACCAACCCCGAGCAGCTGTTCGCGGTCGGCTACGCCGCCTGCTTCATCGGCGCCATGAAGGCCGTCGGCCCGAAGATCAGCGTCAAGGTGCCGGAAGAAGTCGCCATCGACTCGAAGGTCTCCCTCGGCCCGACGAACGGCGGCGCGGCCTACGGCATCTCGGTGCAACTGGCGATCTCGCTGCCCGGCCTCGACGACGCACAGAAGAAGCTGCTGGTCGACACCGCCCACCAGGTCTGCCCGTACTCGAACGCAACGCGCGGCAACATCGACGTGGAACTCACCATCGTCTGATTCCGCTCTGACGGTTTCACGAAAAAAAGCGCCCCGGCCCCAAGCCCGGGCGCTTTTTTCATGTCTGTCTCACGGGTGACGCCGAAACGCACGCCGAGATAGCGCCTTTCACCAAGCTTGGCTAATGTGGCCGCACGTCTCGCCCGTCCCGCCCCCCGTCTTCAACACACACCCGTGGAGATCGACCCCATGAGCACCACCCACCTCCTGATCCGCAAAGACCAGCTGGCCACCGCGCGCCTGCACACCGACACCTCCGACCGGCCACTGACCGACGGCCAGGTGCGCGTGCGCATCGACAGCTTTGCGCTCACCTCCAACAACATCACCTACGCCGCCTTCGGCGATGCGATGAGCTACTGGCAGTTCTTTCCCTCAGAGGAAGAAGGCTGGGGCAGCATCCCGGTGTGGGGCTTTGCCAGCGTAGTGCAGTCGCAGCACCCGGGCGTGGCCGTGGGCGAACGGATCTACGGCTACTGGCCGATGTCCACGAGCGCGGTGCTCAGCCCCGACCGGCTCTCGCCCTCGCGCTTCACCGACGCGGCGGCGCACCGCGCCGAGCTGCCCGCGGTCTACAACCAGTACTTCCGCTGCAACGCCGACCCGCTGTACACCACCGACACCGAAGACCTGCAGGCGCTGCTGCGCCCGCTGTTCATCACCTCGTGGCTCATCGACGACTTCATGGCCGACAACGACTTCTTCGGCGCCACCACCATGCTGCTGTCGAGCGCCTCGAGCAAGACGGCCTACGGCACGGCCTTCCAGCTGCACCAGCGCGACGGCATCGAGGTGGTCGGCCTCACCTCGCCCGCCAACGTGGCTTTCTGCCAGAGCCTGGGCTGCTACGACCGCGTGGTGACCTACGACGCGCTCGACACCATCGCGGCGGACACGCCGTGCGTGTACATCGACTTCGCCGGCAACGGCGAGCTGCGCACCGCGATCCACGAGCGCTTCACGAACCTCAAGTACAGCAGCTCGATCGGCGGCACGCATGTGGAGCAGCTCGCCGCCAAGGGCGCGGGCAAGAGCCTGACCGGCCCGCGCGCCACGCTGTTTTTCGCGCCGGCGCAGATCAAGAAGCGCACCACCGAATGGGGCGCCGATGAGTTCGGGCGGCGCATGGTGGCCGCGTGGCACCGCTTCCTGGCCACGGTGACCGACGCCAGCAACCCCTGGCTGCACACCGAGCACCACCACGGCGGCGAAGCGGTGCAGGCCGCCTACGCGCAGGTGCTGGCGGGCAAGGGCGACCCGCGCACCGGCCATATCCTTTCGCTTTACAAACAAGCGGGCGCTCGCTGACCCGCACGGGGCCCATGTGGCGACAATCGCCGCATGACCCCTTCTTCTGTCGCGCCCGCGAACACCCATCCTTACGAGAGCCTCACGCCTGACGTGGTGCTCGACGCGCTCGCGACACTCGGCCTGCACGGCGACGGCCGCCTCACCGGCCTGAACTCCTATGAAAACCGGGTCTACCAGGTCTACCTGGAAGACCCGAACCCCCATCCTGCGGTGGTGCTCAAGTTCTACCGCCCCGGCCGCTGGAGCGAGGCCGAGATCCTCGAAGAGCACGCCTTCTCGCTCGAACTGGCCGCCGGCGAGGTGCCGGCCGTGCCGCCGCTGGCCTTCGACGGCAAGACGCTGCACCACCACGCCGGCTTTGCCTTCAGCGTGAGCCCCTACCGCGGCGGGCGCGCGCCCGAACTCGACAACTTCGAGGTGCTCGAATGGGTGGGCCGCTTCCTGGCGCGCATCCACACGGTGGGCAGCGCCAAGCCTTTCGAGGCCCGCCCCGCGCTCGACCTGCAGACCTTCGGGCTGGACTCGCGCGACTGGCTGCTGGAGAACGACAAGATCCCGCTCGACATGCAGCGCGAATGGGAAAAGACCTGCAACGAAGCGCTGGACATGGTCCGCGCCACCGCCCTGGCGCTGCAGCCGCCGGCCTCCGACTTCAAACCGCGCAAGCTGCGCCTGCACGGCGACGTGCACCCCGGCAACATCCTGTGGACGCCCACCGACCGCCCCGGCGGCGGCCCGCACTTCGTCGACCTGGACGACGCGCGCACGGGCTTTGCGGTGCAAGACCTGTGGATGCTGCTGTCGGGCGACCGCGCACAGCGCACGGCGCAGCTGTCGGGCCTGCTCGACGGCTACGAGCAGTTCCGCGAATTCGACCGCCGCGAGCTGGCACTCATCGAGCCGCTGCGCACCTTGCGGCTCATCCACTACAGCGCCTGGCTGGCACGGCGCTGGGAAGACCCGATCTTCCCGATCAACTTCCCGTGGTTCGGCTCCAGCGACTACTGGAAGGGCCAGATCCTCGTGCTGGAAGACCAGTGCGAGCAGATGGCGGAAGAGCCGCTCTACGCGTGATCACTGAGCGGCGTTCGCGGCCAGGCTCTGCGCCACGCCTTCGAGCAGCCGCTCGACCAGCACATTGACCGGCCCGGCGCGCCACACGCCGTAGGCCTCCGACTGCGCCACCGCGCGGTCGAGCGGGCGGAACACCGCACCGCGCAGCGCCGAGTGCCGCATCGCCTGCGGCACCAGCGCCACGCCCATGCCCTGCGACACCAGCGACACCACGGCCAGCCAGTGCCGCACCTCGTGGCGCACCTCGGGCAGGAAGCCCGCGTCGGCGCAGATCGACAGGATGCGCTCGTGGTAGTCGGGTGAGGCCTCGCGCGAGAACAGCACGAAGGGCTGATCACGCAGGTCGGCCGGCGCCAGCACGCGCTTGCGCGCCAGCGCATGGCCCGCGGGCAGGCAGGCCACGAAGGGCTCCGACAGCAGCAGCCGGTGCTGCAGCTCGGCCGGCATGCGGCTGGTGTGGACAAAGCCCAGGTCGAGCCGGTCGTGCAGCAGCTCGGCGATCTGCACGCCCGAATTGAGTTCGCTCAGCGTGATGCGCACCGCCGGATGCCGCGCCTGGAACGCGCGCAGCGCGGGCGGCAGGCCGCGGTAGAGCATGGCGCCCACGAAGCCGATGCGCAGCCGGCCCGCCGAGCCGGTGGCCACGTCGCGCGCCTCCAGCGCGGCCTCCTCGGCCTGCAGCAGCACGCGCCGCGCCGACACGCGCAGCGCCTCGCCCGCGGGCGTGAGCCGCACTTCCTTACTGTTGCGCTCGAACAGGCGCGCGCCCACCGAGTCTTCGAGCTGGCGGATCGCCACCGACAGCGGCGGCTGCGAAATGGCCAGCCGGCGCGCGGCGCGCCCGAAGTGCAGCTCTTCGGCGAGCACGGAGAAGTAGCGCAGGTGCCGCAGTTCCATGAATAGTTAAATCAAATCGTACAAGACCAAATCAATATTAGACACGGATCATTGCCAACTCAACAATGCGGCGAACCAGGAGACGCCCGCATGCCCACACCCGCTGCTTCCGCTGCCACAGCCGCCGCGCACCCGATCCCCGATCGCCACGGCCAGAACCTCTTCACCACCGACACCGAGCTGCACACGCTGCTCGCGCTGTATCTGCCCGAGGCCCTGCGCACCCACATGCGCCCGCACTTCGAGCGCTTGGGCGGCCTGGCGGGCGGCCTGCTGGACGACCTGGCCGGCACCGCCGACCGCAACCCGCCCACGCTGAAGCAGCGCACGCGCACCGGCATCGACGAGCAGAAGGTCATCAAGCACCCGGCCTATGTCGAGATGGAGCGCCTGGCGCTCAGCGAATTCGGCCTGGCCGCCATCTCGCACCGCGACGAGACGCTGGGCTGGCAAGGCAAGATGCCGCCGCTGGTCAAGTACGTGCTGACCTACCTCTTCGTGCAGGCCGAGTTCGGCCTGTGCTGCCCGGTCTCGATGACCGACTCGCTCACGCGCACGCTGAAGAAGTTCGGCGCGCCCGAGCTGGTCGCCAAGTACCTGCCGCGCCTGACCTCGCTCGACTTCGACGAGCTCGCGCAGGGCGCGATGTTCATGACCGAGCAGGCCGCCGGCTCCGACATCGCCGCCACCGCCACCACCGCGCAGCGCCAGGCCGACGGCAGCTGGCGCCTGGCCGGCGACAAGTGGTTCTGCTCCAACCCCGACGCCGGCTTTGCGATGGTGCTGGCGCGCGCCGACGACGCGCCTGCGGGCATGAAGGGCGTGTCGCTGTTCCTGCTGCCGCGCGAGCTCGACGACGGCAGCCTCAACCACTACCGCATCATCCGGCTGAAGGACAAGCTGGGCACGCGCTCGATGGCCAGCGGCGAGATCCGCCTCGAAGGCGCCGTGGCCTACCTCGTGGGCGAGGAAAGTCGCGGCTTCCAGCAGATGGCCGACATGGTCAACAACTCGCGCCTGTCCAACGGCGTGCGCTCCGCCGGCCTGATGCGCCGCGCGGTGGCCGAGGCCGAGTACATCGCCTCCGAGCGCCGCGCCTTCGGCCGCGCGCTCGAGCAGATGCCGCTGATGCAGCGCCAACTCGACAAGCTGCGCGTGCCGTCCGAGCAGGCCCGCACCATGGTCTGCCAGACCGCGCAGGCGCTGGCGCGCTCCGACGCCGGCGAGCCCGATGCCTATGCGCTGTTGCGCATCCTCACGCCGCTCATCAAGTTCCGCGCCTGCCGCGACGCGCGCCAGGTCACGGGCGATGCGATGGAAGTGCGCGGCGGCTGCGGCTACATCGAGGAGTGGAGCGACCCGCGCCTCGTGCGCGACGCGCACCTGGGCTCGATCTGGGAAGGCACCAGCAACATCGTGGCGCTCGACGTGATCCGCGCCGTGAAGCGCGAAGGCTCGCTGCCCGTGCTGCGCGCGCACGTCGAAAAGCTGATCGCCGACGCCACCGAACTCACGCCGGCCTTTGCCGCCGCGCTGCGCGACACCATGGCCCGCGCCTGCGCCCTGGCCGAGACCGCCGCGCGCGAAGGCGGCGACGTGCTCGCGCGCCAGGCCGCATCGGCGCTGTACCACTGCACCAGCGCCGCCGCGATGGCCTGGGAGGCCTCGGCCGGCGGCTCCGCCGCGCGCCTGCGCTGGGCCCAGCTGGTGCTGCTGCACCGCGTGCTGCCGCGCGACCCGCTGGCGCCCGACGCGCTGCCCGCCGACTGGCATGCCGCGCTCGTACGCACAGCGGCCTGAGCCCCTTTTCGAGAACAACGGAGACAAGACCCCATGCGACAACGACTCAGCCTCATCCTCGGCACCGCCTGCGCCGCGCTGCTGCTCGCGGCCACGCCCGCCGCACAGGCCCAGCCCGGCGCCTTCCCGACCAAGCCCATGACGCTGGTCGTGCCCTTCCCGCCCGGCGGCCCGACCGACGCGATGGCGCGCACGCTCGCCGCCGAGCTGCGCGACAAGCTCGGCCAGCCCATGATCGTGGAGAACCGCGCGGGTGCGGGCGGCAACATCGGTGCCGACTACGTGGCGCGCGCCGAGGCCGACGGCCACACGCTGCTGTTCGGCACCTCGGGCCCGCTGGCCATCAACGTGAGCCTGTACCGCAAGATCAGCTACGACCCGACCAGGAGCTTCGCGCCCGTAATCCAGGTCGGCTACCTGCCGAACATCCTGGTGGTGAACCCGGCCCTGCCGGTGAAGAACGTGGCCGAGCTGGTCGCCTACGCCAAGGCCAACCCGGGCAAGCTCAGCTACGCCTCGTCGGGCAACGGCGCCTCGTCGCACCTGGCGGGCGTGCTGTTCAACTCGGTGGCCGGCACCGACCTGCTGCACGTGCCCTACAAGGGCACGGGCCCGGCGCTCAACGACCTGCTGGGCAACCAGGTCAGCATGACCTTCACCGACATCCTCACCGCGCTGCCCTACGTCAAGGCCGGCAAGCTGCGCGCACTCGGCGTGGCCACCTCGGCGCGCTCGCAGGCGCTGCCCGAGGTGCCGACCATCACCGAGCAGCTGCACAAGCCCTACGACGTGAGCGTGTTCTTCGGCATCGTCGCGCCGGCCGGCACGCCGGCCGACCGCGTGACCAAACTCAACCACGCGTTCGCCGAGGTGCTCAACTCGCCGAAGGTCAAGCAGATGTTCGCCGCGCAGGGCCTGGAAGCCACGGCGGACACCTCGCCACAGAAGCTCGCGCAGTTCATCGGCAGCGAAACGGCCAAGTGGAAGGACGTGGTGAAGAAGTCCGGCGCACAGCTCGACTGACCGCCACGACGCACAAAAAAAAACAAGGAGACAAGAAGATGAAAACGCAACGGCTGTCACGCCTGGTCGCCCTCGCCGCGCTGTTCACCGCAGCCGGCACCGCCACCGCAGAGACCTACCCGCAACGCCCCGTCACGCTGATCGTTCCGTATGCCGCGGGCGGGCCCACCGACCAGCACCTGCGCGCCGTGGCAGAAGAAGCCGGCAAGGCCCTCGGCCAGCCCGTGGTGCTCGACAACCGCCCCGGCGCGAGCGGCACCAACGGCGCCGCCGCGCTGGTGCGCGCCGCGCCCGACGGCTACACGCTGGCCGTGCTGCCGGCCTCGGTGTACCGCGAGCCCTTCATCAACAAGGTGGCCTTCGACCCCGCGCGCAGCTTCTCGTACGTGGTGATGCTGTCCGACTACACCTTCGGCCTCGCCGTGAAGGCCGACGCACCGTGGAAGACCTGGCAGGACTTCGCGGCCGATGCCGCGCGCCGCCCCGGCAAGCTCAACGTGGGCGCCACCGGCGCGGTGGGCACGCCGCGCATCGTGATGGACGAAGCCGCCGAGATGGCGAAGGTCCAGCTCAACATGGTGCCCTTCAAGGGCGACGCCGAAGTGACCAACGCCATCCTCGGCGGCCACATCGACGCCGCGCCGCTCTCGGGCGTGGCCGTGCCGCACATCGACGCCGGCAAGATGCGCTACCTCGTGATGCTCACGCCGCAGCGCGTCAAGCGCTACCCGCAGGTGCCCACGCTGCGCGAACAGGGCGTGGACGCGGTCATCGATTCGCCCTACGGCATCGCCGGCCCGGCCGGCATGGACCCGGCACGCGTGAAGACCGTGCACGACGCCTTCCGCAAGGCGCTGGCCTCGCCCGCCGGCCTGCGTGTGCTGGAGCAACTGAACCAGCAGGCCAACGCGATGGACCCCGAGCAGTACCGCCGCTACGCGCTGGCCACCACCGCGCGCGAGAAGGAGCGCGTGGCGCGCCTGCGCCAGCGCGGCCTGCTCGACTGACCCCACGGTGCGCTGCATGCAGGACTTCGCTTTCACCAACGAGCCCGCCGGCGTGCTGTTCGGCCTGCCCATGCCGATGGCACGCGCCTTCGCGCTGCGCGGCGAAGCCATCGGCGACGAGCGCGCGCGCGTGCGCATGCCCTACAGCGCCGACCACACCAACAGCCGCGGCGACGTGCACGGCGGCGCGATCGCCGTTCTGTTCGACTGCGCGCTCTCCAGCGCCGTGCGCTCGCACGCGCCCACGGCCTTCGGCGTGGTCACCGTCGACATCACGGTGCACTACACCGCGCCCTGCGCCGGCGACGTGATCGCCACCGCCGTGTGCGAACGACGCGGCCGTGCGATGTGCTTCGCGCGCGGCGAGGCGCGCAACGCCGACGGCGAGCTGCTCGCGCTGGCCACCGGCACCTTCAAGCTGGTGCCGCGCACCACTCCCTCTTCTTCCGAGTCCACCCCATGACCACCGCTTCCCCTTCGACCGGCGCCCTCGCGGGCATCCGCGTGCTCGACATCTCGCGCATCCTCGGCGGCCCCTACTGCGGCCAGATCCTCGGCGACCACGGCGCCGACGTGCTCAAGGTCGAGCCGCCGCAGGGCGACGACACGCGCACCTGGGGCCCGCCCTTCAAGGAAGGCGTGGCCTCGTACTACCACGGCCTGAACCGCAACAAGCGCGTGCAGCACCTGGACTTCTCGACCGAGGAAGGCCGCGAGGCACTGCTGGCACTCGTGGCCGAGGCCGACGTGCTGATCGAGAACTTCAAGACCGGCACGATGGAGCGCTGGGGCATCGGCTACGAGGCGCTGTCGCAGCGCTTTCCGCGCCTCGTGTGGTGCCGCGTGTCGGGCTTCGGCGCCGACGGCCCGCTGGGCGCGCTGCCGGGCTACGACGCCGCCGTGCAGGCCATGACCGGCATCATGAGCATCAACGGCGAGGCCGACGGCGGCCCGCTGCGCGTGGGCCTGCCGGTGGTCGACATGGTGACGGGGCTGAACGCGGTGATCGGCGTGCTGCTCGCGCTGCAGGAGCGCCACCGCAGCGGACGCGGCCAGTTCGTGGAAGCGGCGCTGTACGACAGCGGCCTCTCGCTGCTGCACCCGCACGCGGCCAACTGGTTCATGGACGGCACGGCGCCGCGCCGCACGGGCAACGCGCACCCCAACATCTACCCCTACGACGCGCTGGCCACGGGCACCGATCCGATCTTCGTGGCCGTGGGCAACGACCGCCAGTTCGCGAGCTTCTGCCGCTGCATCGGCCTGCCCGCGCTGGCCGACGACCCGCTGTACCGCACCGCCGGCGCGCGCTCGGTGAACCGCGACGGCCTCAAGCAGCAGCTCGAAGCCGCCCTCGCCGCCTTCGACGGCCGCACGCTGGTCGACCAGCTGATGGCCGCCGGCGTGCCCGCCGCGCCGGTGCTGCCGGTGGCAGCGGCGCTTCAGCATCCGCACACGCTGCACCGCGAGATGGTGGTGGAGATGGAAGGCGGCTACCGCGGCATCGGCGCGCCCGTGAAGCTCAGCCGCACGCCGGCCAGCTACCGCCATGCGCCGCTGACGCCGGGCGACGCGTTCCTGCCCAACGACGACGCGGCGCGCTGACCTGTAGCGCGCTCAGTCGAACGAGAGCTTGAGCGCGCGGATCAGCGGATGCCAGCGCGCCGACTCGCGCGCCAGCAGCGTTTCGAACTCGGCCGGCGTGCCGCCCACCGGTTCGACGCCGGCCTCGGCGAGGCGGCGCTGCACCACCGGGTTGTGCAGGGCGCTGGCCACCGCGCGCTGCAGCCGCGCCACCACCTCGGGCGGCGTGCCCGCCGGTGCCACGAGGCCGTGGAAGATCGCGGCCTCGACCTTCGGCAGGCCCAGTTCCGCGAAGGTCGGCACGCCCGGCCATTGCACCAGGCGCGCGGGGTTCGCCACCGCGAGCACGCGCAGCCGGCCGCCCTGGATGAAGCGGCGCGCCGTCGCCAGCTCGCCCATCGCGAACGGCAACTGGCCGCCCGCCAACTCGACCAGCGCCGGCCCGGCGCTGCGGTACGGCACATGCACCATCTCCAGCCCCGCTTCGCGCGCCAGCAGTTCCATCGCGAGGTGCTGCGGGCTGCCGTTGCCGGCCGATGCAAAACTGAAGCGGCCCGGAAAGGCGCGCGCGTCCTCGATGAAGGCGCGCGCATCGCGCACGCCGCTGGCCGGGCCCACCAGCAGCACCATCGGCAGCCGCACCAGCTGCGTGACGGGCGTGAAATCGCGCGACGGGCTGTAGCTCAGGCTGCGGTACAGCGCCGGGTTGAACACCCACATGCCGTTGTCGGCCGACAGCACGGTGTGGCCGTCGGCCGGTGCGCGCGCAGCCTCGAGGGCGGCGAGCGTGGTGTTGCCGCCGGGCCGGTTCTCGATCTGCACGGGCTGGCCCGTGTCGATGGTGAGCTGGGCGCCGATGGCGCGCGCGACGACGTCGGCGATCGCGCCCGTCGGGAACGGCACGATCCAGCGGATCGGCCGCGCGGTGTCGTCGGGCTGCTGCGCCCAGGCCGTGCCGGCCACCAGACCCAGCAGCGCGGCCAGCCGCCGCCGTTTCAGGTCCGGCAGGCGGCGCGGCGTCACGGGGCGGCCCGGCTCGTCTTCAGGCCCTGCCCCGCGGCCCAGGTCGACACGTCCTCGCGCTTGATGGCCGCGGCCATGAGGCCCGGGAACGCATCGGGCGTGCAGGCGAACGAGGGCACGCCCAGCGCGGCGAGCTTGGCGGCCAGGTCGCGGTCGTACGAGGGCGCGCCCTCGTCGCTGAGCGCCAGCAGCGCGATGAACTGCACGCCGGCCTCCACCAGCTGGTGGGCGCGGCGCAGCAGGCCGTCTTCCACGCCGCCTTCGTACAGGTCGGAGATCAGGATCAGGATGGTGTTGCGCGGCTCGCGCACCAGCGTCTGGCAGTAGCCCACGGCGCCGTTGATGTCGGTGCCGCCGCCCAGCTGCACGCCGAACAGCAGGTCGACCGGGTCTTGCAGCTGCTCGGTCATGTCGACCACGGCGGTGTCGAACACCACCAGCTTGGTCGACACCGCCGGCAGGCTCGCCATCACCGCGCCGAAGATGCTCGAATAGACCACCGACGCGGCCATGGAGCCGCTCTGGTCGATGCACAGGATCACTTCGCGCTGCGGCTGGCGCGCCTTGCGGCCGTAGCCCACCAGCGTCTGCGGCACCACCGTGCGGTATTCGGGCTGCCAATGGCGCAGGTTGGCGCGGATGGTGCGGTGCCAGTCGATCTCCGAATGGCGCGGGCGGCGGTTGCGCTGGCTGCGGTTGAGCGCGCCGCTCACGGCGCTGCGCATCGGCTCCTCGAGCTTCTTCATGAGCTCGTCGACCACCTTGCGCACCACGGCGCGCGCCGTGTCCTTGGTGCCGGCCGGGATCACGCTCGCCAGCGCCACGAGGTTGGCCACCAGGTGCACGTCGGGTTGCGCGTTCTCGAGCATCTCGGGCTGCAGCAGCATCTGGCGCAGGTTGAGGCGCTCCATCGCGTCGCGCTGCATCACCTGCACCACCTGGCTCGGAAAGTACTTGCGGATGTCGCCGAGCCAGCGCGCCACGCTGGGCGCCGAATCGCCCCGGCCGCCGCGCTGCCCGCCCTGCCCCAGGCCGCGCCGGCCGTCGGCTTCGTAGAGCGCGGCCAGCGCCTGGTCGATCTCGCGCACGCGGCCTTCGATGGCGCCGCAGCTGGCGTTGGCCTCGCTGCCGAGCACGAGGCGCCAACGTTGCAGGCGGTCGGTGGGCGGCAGGGTTTCTTCTTCGTCGATGGGCGTTGGATTCGCGCTCATGCCTTCACTCCCAGCAGTTCCCGCAGCAGCGGCAGCGCGAGCACCGCGCGTGATTCGTCCCAGTCGGTGGCGGCGACGGCGGACGGCAAGGTGCCGCCGACGGTGCCGCGCTTGGCGCGTTCGCCGAGCGCGCGCCGGTCGGCGCCCGAGAAGTCCGCGAAGCTGCGCCGCACCAGCGGCAGCACCTGCACGAAGTGCTCCTCGCCGAGCCCCGCGAGCCAGCCGTCGACCAGCGACCACACGGCATCGTCGTGCAGCAGCACCATCGCGTTGCGGTTGAGAAAGCCTTCGAGCCAGGCCGCCGCATCGGTGGGCGGAGCGCCGGCCGAGAGGTTGCGTGCCAGTTGCTGCGAAGCGCCGTCGCTGTCGATCTGCGCATCGTCGAGCAGCAGGCGGCAGCTCACGCCGCGCAGCAGCGGCGCGCCGGTTTCGCCGAAGGCGATGGCGCGCAGGGCGTTGCGCCAGGCGGTGGTCGTTTCTTCGCCGTCGCGCAGGCGCACCGCGTCGTGCGCGCCGATGAGACGGGTGCGCAGCGACTCGGCAGCCTCGGCGTCGAGCGCGCCGCAGGCGATCGGCAGGCCGATGGCGCCGCGCACGATGAGGCTGTCGAGCACGTGCGAGAGCAGCGCGCTGTCGGTCTGGCGCACGCTGCCGTAGCGGAACACGTTGGCCAGCGGCGGCACGGCGCCGATGAGCTGCACGGCGTCGCCGGTGAGCGCGGCGCGGTCTTCGAGCGCGCGGGTCACGGCCTGCACGGCCACGGGCAGGTCGGCCAGCAGCACGGTGTCGACCTGCTCGGCCAGTGCGGTGAGCGAGGTCTCGGCCGCGAGCCCTTCCATCACGCGCGCGCTGGCGGCATGCGCCACCGTGGCGCCGAAGCGGCTGGCCTCGATGACGCGCAGCGCGAACTCGGGCTGCCACTGCAGCTGCCACACCTCGTGAAAGGTGCCGCGGCTCGCGCGCTGGCCGGCGGTGACCTCGCCCCACGGCAGATCGAGCAGGCGCAGGCGGTGCAGCAGGTGGCTGCGCGCCAGGTCGTTGGGCTGGCGCAGGTCGAGGTCGAGCGTCTTCGCCGTGGCTTCGGGCTTGAGACGCAGGCTCTTCTGCGCCTGCTCGAGGTCGCGCTGCAGCGGCACGGTGGGCACGTCGGCCGGCACCTGGCCCATGCGGTCGCCGACTGTGAGGCGCTCGCGGATGAGCGTGAGCGGCGCCTGCTCGCCCATGCAGATCACGCTGCGCACGGCCTCGTCGAGCTCGGGCAGGCCGGGCGCGGGACGCTCGCGCAGCGCGGCCAGCGTGTCGGCCAGGCGCGTGGCTTCGATGAGGTGGGCGGAAGAACAGTCGAGGTCGTGCTCGCGCAGCAGGCGCGCGACGCGTGCGAGCCAGCCGGTGCTGCGCCCCGCCACCTCGTGCCCCTGCTGCCACAGGTGCTCGTACCAGCCCGGCGAATCGATGCCCGCGCCGTAGCCGCTGGCGCTCGTGAGGTGCCGGTAGGTCCACGGCACCCAGGTCGCGAGCACCTTGAGCTTGGGCAGGCCCTTGAGCAGCGCGGCATCGGCCTTGGCGGTGGCCGCGCCCTGCAGCGCGGGCACGTGCCAGGCACCACACACGACGGCGATGCGCTGGTGGCCGGCCTTCACGGCCTCGCGGATCGATTGCCGCATGAAGGCTTCGCGCCGCTGCTCGCGTTCCATCGCGCGCACGCCGCGCCGGTCTTCGGGCGTTTCGGCGCGCACGGCGGTCATGGCTTCGGCGATGGCGCCGAACAGGTCTTCACCGTCGCCGCGCTCCTCGACCATGTGGTTCCACCAGCTCTCGCCGTCGGCATAGCCGGCGGCATGGGCGAGCCAGTCGAAGGGGTCGTCGGGCAGCGTGTGCGCCGCTTGTTCTTCCTCGGGCACTTCGACCGTTTCGGCGACGGGCACCGTGTCGGTCTCGTCATCGCCCAGCGGTGTTTCTTCAGGCGCTTGCGCCTTGGCCTCGTCGGCCGCGCGCGCGGCCTGCTCGATCGCCATGCGGTGCGCCTGCGGCAGGTCGATGAAGCGCGTGGGCACGCCGCGCGCGGCACCCCACTGCAGCGCCTGCCATTCGGGCGAGAAGGTGGCGAAGGGATAGAAAGCGGCCAGGCCAGTGTCTTCGCTCGCGTGGATCAGCACCGCCACCGGCGGTTGCAGGTCGGCATGCGCCAGGAAGGACAGCAGCGGCTCGGCCTCGGGCGGGCCCTCGACGAGGATGCAGTCGGGCTGCAGCGACTCGAAGGCGCGCAGCAGGCTGCGCGCACAGCCGGGGCCGTGGTGGCGGATGCCGAAGTAGTGCAGCGGCGAAGGCGCCGCGCTCGTGCTCATGCGCTGGCTCGCGTCAGAGTTGTTCTCGGCAGGCGCGGTAGAGGTCCTTCCAGTCGGCCCGCTCCTTGACGACGGTCTCGAGGTATTCCTTCCACACCACCTGGTCCTGCACCGGGTCCTTGATGACCGCGCCGATCAGGCCCGAGGCCACGTCGGCCGAGCGCAGCACGCCGTCGCCGAAGTGGCCGGCCAGCGCCATGCCGCTGTTGATGACCGAGATGGCCTCGGCGGTCGAGAGCGTGGAGGTGGGCGACTTGATGCGCGTCTTGCCGTCTTCGGTCTGGCCGTTGCGCAGCTCGCGGAAGATCTGCACCACGCGGCGCACTTCCTGCAGCGCGGGCGGCTCGGCCGGCAGCGCGAGCGCGCGGCCCAGCTCGCCGACGCGCTTGACGACGATCTGCACTTCCTCGGCCTCGCTCGACGGCACGGGCAGCACCACGGTGTTGAAGCGGCGCTTGAGCGCGCTCGACAGTTCGTTCACGCCCTTGTCGCGGTTGTTGGCGGTGGCAATCACCGAGAAGCCGCGCGTGGCCTGCACCTCGGTGCCGAGCTCGGGCACGGGCAGGGTCTTTTCCGACAGCACGGTGATCAGCGAATCTTGCACGTCGGCCGGGATGCGCGTGAGTTCTTCGACGCGTGCGATCTTGCCCAGGCGCATGGCGTGCACCAGCGGGCTCGGCACCAGCGCCTTTTCAGACGGGCCATGGGCCAGCAGCTCGGCGTAGTTCCAGCCGTAGCGCAGCTGCTCTTCGCTGGTGCCGGCGGTGCCCTGGATCAGCATCGTCGAGTCGCCGCTCACGGCGGCGGCCAGGTGCTCCGACACCCACGACTTGGCCGTGCCCGGCACGCCGTACAGCAGCAGCGCGCGGTCGGTGGCGAGCGTGGACACGGCGATTTCCATCAGGCGCGAATTGCCGATGTACTTGGGGCTGACCTCGAAGCCGTTGGCCAGCTTGCCGCCCATCAGGTAGGTGAGCACGGCCCAGGGCGAGAGCTTCCAGTTGGCCGGGCGCTGGCGGTCGTCGACCTTCTGGAGCGCTTCGAGTTCTTCGGCGAATTGCTGTTCGGCATGCTGGCGCAGGACATTGCTCATGGACGGCCTTGGGAAGAGGTTGAAAGTGAAGAAGAAGAGGAAGAAGAAGGAAGCGTGGCGACCAGCCGGCGCGCGCGCACGATGCGCGCGGTGTCGGTCAGTGCGTTGGCGAGGCCGGGACTTTCCTCGGCCGCGCGCGGCAGGTCGGCCAGCAGCGGCAGTGCATCCAGGTGCAGCAGCGCGGCGGCGGTGCCGAGCACCTGGCGCAGCACGTAGTCGTTGACGAGGTCGCCGCGCTCGACGCGCATGCGCAGCGCCTGGGCGATGCGCAGCGACAGCGCGGCCGACGGCGTGTCGCCGGGTGCGCAGGCCTGGTCGGCGAACGCGACGACGTCCTGCACGCCCTGCCCCGCATCGCCGAGCTGCGTCGCCCAGTGGCGCTCGCGGCGCTCGCGCGGCAGCAGCGCCAGCAGCGGGCCCACGCCGCCACGATGGGCACGCGGGCGGTCGAGCAGCGCGTCGCACCAGTCGAAATCGGGCGCGGCCAGCACGGCCTCGTTCCAGCCGCGCAGCAGCGCGTCGTGCCAGTCGCCCTTGGCGGCCCAGTCGAGCAATGCAGCGGGCGTCATGCCGGTGCGCGTGGTCCACCAGGCGAGCGGCATCTGGCGCACGAGCTGGTAGAGCCACCAGGCACGCTCGCCGAGGCTGTCGTGCGTGGGGCGTGCGGCGTCGATGGCGTCGTCCTTCCAGCGCGGGTCGGCGGCCTCGGGGGCGTTGAGTTGCCACGTCGCGCCTTGCGACGACAGCAGCGGTGCGAGGAAGGCTTCGACGCGCCGCACATGCGCGCTGGCCGGCAGACGCTGCAGCAGCTCGACCACGGTCTGGCGCACGTCGCGCGCGCGGTCCTTCAGCTGGGCTTCGAGCAGCGCTTCGTCGTCGGGGCCGAGGTTCTCGGCCAATGCGCCGAGCAGCACGGCGCGTTCCTTGGCGGGCAGCTGCGGCAGCTCGGCGGCGAGGCGTTCGCGCGCGCCGGCCGGGTCGTCGCGGCGTTGCTCGGCCAGCACGGCGCGGCGCTGGTCGATGCTGCCTTCGTCCCAGCGGGTCTGCGAGTCGGCCTGCGCACTGGCGCCGACGGCGTAGCGCCAGTCGTCGTTGCGCGCGGCCAGCCAGCGCCCACGCTCACCGAGCGCGAGGACGACGGCGGGACGCAGTGCGGTGTCGCGGCGGCCGGCATCGAGCGCGGCGGGCAGCAGGCTGGGTGGCAGGCGCCAGCCAGCGGTCGAGAGCACGGCCAGCACTTCGTGCTGCAGGCGCTGCGGGCCAGAGGCGAGCGCATCGGCGATCACGGCGAGCAAGGCGGGATCGCCGAGCGCGGGGCAGGTGTCGTTGGCGGCGGGCGGTGCGTCGTCGGCCGGCAGGCCCGGCGCGACGAAGCCCGCGCGGCGGCCGACGGCCACGGCGCCCGCGACGCGCAGCAGCACGCCCTGCGCGGTGTCGGTGGGTTGTTGCAGCGCCTGGAGCAGCGCGCCGAAATCGCCGGCCATGCCGTCGGCGGCCGGCACGGGTTGGCGTGCGGTGCCGACGAGGGCCGTCTGCAGCAAGGTGTTCCAGTGGCTCATGCGCGTGCTCCGCTCAAGGTCCAGACGGGTGTTCCACCCTCAGCCGCCCACGCGGTGAGCGGCGCGAACTGCTCGCCGTCCCATTCGCCGAACACGCGCAGCGGCGCACCGCCCGAATGCGCCAGCAGCTGCCAGGCTTCCGCTGCGGCCAGCTGCATCGGCAGCGCTTGCGACGCGGCGCCCAGGCGCAGCCACCACTGGTCGCCGTGCCGCGCGGGCACGGCATCGGCCCACACCAGGGGCAGCAGCGGCTGCCACGGGTTGGCCGCAATCTGCTGCGCCATGCGTTGCCATTCACCGGCTTCGTCGGGGGCGGTGACCGGTGCGGCGGTCGACGCGGCCTCAGCCGGCAGTTCGGCCACCACCGCGCGCTGCGAGGCATGGCCGGGATAGAAGCACAGCACGGCCGCGCGTTCGCTGCCGCTGACCCAGCCGGTCTCGAAGCCGCGCCCGCCGTGCGAGTAGTCGAGCAGCAGCGCGCGGCGTCCGCTCGCGCGGCCCTGCAGCCACACATGGCGCTCGACCAGCTTGGTGTCGCGCTCGTCCAGGCACTGGCCCAGCACGAGCCAGTGGTCGCTCACGCGTTCGCCGTCGGCCAGCAGCGCCTCGCGGTCCTGCGGCCAGCCGAGGGCGGCGCGCAGGTCGGCGCGCGTGGCGGGCGAGAGGCTGTCGCGGCGCGGCACCGCATCGACGATCAGTTGCAGCCGGCCCAGCCGGTCGAGCAGCCGCGCGGGCCAGCCCTCGCCGGCGCCGATCAGCTCGGCCGCCTGCGTGATGCGCTGGCCGAGCCCCGGCGCCTGCGCGTCGACCATGCGCGCGGCCATGGCGGCCCAGCCTTCGGCCTGTTCGCTGCCGAGCGCGGCCAGGCCGCGCTGGGTCTGGTCGTCGAGCCAGCGCGCGAGCTCCTGCACGCCGGCCTCGATGCGCTTCCAGCGCTGCGCGTCGCGCTTGGCGGCGGCAGCGGGATCGGGCGCGGCGGCCGGCTCGGCGGCGCGGGCTTCTTTCTTCTCGGCCTTCTCGCGGCGCGAGGCGAGCCAGTCGGCCACCCACGGCGGCGGCGCGGCGGCGGTGAAGCTGGCTTCGCTCTGCGCGCGCAGCAGCATCAGCGCCAGGCCGTGCTTGCAGGGGAATTTGCGGCTCGGGCAGGAGCAGCGGAACACGGGCCCCGACAGGTCGACCTGCGTCTGGTAGGGCTTGCTGCCGCTGCCCTGGCATTCGCCCCAGACGGCGTCGTCGGAATGCCCGAGCGTGGGCCACTTGGCGGGCGCGAGCAGGCCTTTGGCGGCCTTCGCGGAGGCGTCGTCCGGCGCGAGCGCGAGGACGGCTTCGGTACTGAGACTCATGGAAAGGGCAGCCTCGCGCCGGGCCGCGGCGCGGTCAGGGGTGGGAGGGGCGCGACCATCAGGGCGCGATGGGGTTGCCGGGCGTGCCTGCTTCGCCGGCCACGACCGCTGTTTTCGCAGCGGGGGCGCGGTAGGACACGCGTGCCGCCGGCACGGGTGTGGCGGCGATCGGTGGCGACGGCGACGAAGCCATCGGCCGCGTGACGCCGGCCTTGGTAACGGTGACAGGCGTGGCAGCCGGTGCGCCGGCAGGCACCACCACGGCCGGCGTCGCCTGCCCAGGCGCTGCGGGCGCCGTCTCGTACGGGTTGTGCAGCACCACGCTCTTGCCGACACCCACGCCGGTGCCGATCGGCCCGACGCCGACCCCCACACCGACGCTGGCCGAGCCGGTCACGGCGCCGTTGTCGTGCAGCGCCACGCCCGCGCCGAGCGGGCCCCAACCGGTGTTCAGGCCGACGGAGAAATTGCCGTCCTTCGTGGCACCGAGCCCGAGCGAGAGCCCGGGCACGATCGGAATGCCGATGTGATAGTGCGAACAGCCGCCCACCAGAAGCAACAGCAGCAGCGCCGAGGTGGCAGCCGCTGCGCGACGAACGATGCGCGGCCGGGCGTTCACACCAGCAGCGCGTTGACGCGCCTCACGTAGGCAGCCGGGTCGGCCGGCAGGCCGCCTTCGGCCAGCAGGGCCTGGTCGAACAGGATGTTCGCGAGGTCGTCGAAATGCGCGGAGCCTTCGAGCTTCTTCACCAGCGGGTGTTCGGCGTTGACTTCGAGCACGGGCTTGAGGTCGGGCGCGGGCTGGCCGGCCTGCTTGAGCATGCGCGCGAGCTGCGTGCTCATGCCGCCGTCTTCCACCACGAGGCAGGCGGGCGAGTCGACCAGGCGCGTGGTCACGCGCACGTCTTCGGCCTTGTCCTTGAGCGCCTCTTTCAGCTTCTCGAGCAGCGGCTTGAACGACTCGGCGGCTTCCTCGGCGGCCTTCTTCTCGGCTTCGTCCTGCAGCTTGCCCAGGTCGACCGCGCCCTTGGCCACGCTCTGCAGCGGCGTGCCGTCGAACTCGTTGAGGTAGTTCAGCGCCCACTCGTCGACACGGTCGGTCATGAGCAGCACCTCGATGCCCTTCTTCTTGAAGACTTCGAGCTGCGGGCTGTTCTTGGCGGCGGCGAGGTTGTCGGCCGTGATGTAGTAGATCGCGTCCTGGCCGTCCTTCATGCGCGCCTTGTAGTCGGCGAAGCTCACGCTCGCGACGTCGCTCGTGGTGGAGGCAAAGCGCAGCAGCTTGGCGATGCGGTCACGGTTGCCCATGTCCTCGCCCAGGCCTTCCTTCAGCACCGCGCCGAACTCGGCGTAGAACCTGGCGAACTTGCCCGATTCGTCGGCGTACTCGGCGGCGGCTTCGGCGGCGGGGGTGGTGTTCTTGTCGACCACATCGGTCACGCCTTCGGTCGGCTCGGGGGCGGGCACCGATTCGCCCGAGCCCACGTCGACCTTGCCTTCACCGCTCTCGGGCGCGGTCTTCTGCTTCCTGGCCAGGTCTTCGAGCATCGACAGCACGCGCTTGGTGCTGCCTTCGCGGATGGCCTTCACGTCGCGGCTTTCCTGCAGCAGCTCGCGGCTCACGTTCAGCGGCAGGTCGGCCGAGTCGATCACGCCCTTCACGAAACGCAGGTAGTTGGGCAGCAGCGCCTCGGCGTCGTCCATGATGAAGACGCGCTTGACGTACAGCTTGACGCCGGCGCTCTTGTCACGGTTCCACAGGTCGAACGGGGCCTTGGACGGGATGTACAGCAGCTGCGTGTACTCGGTGCTGCCTTCGACGCGGTTGTGGCTCCAGGCCAGCGGCGCTTCGAAGTCGTGGCTGATGCTTTTATAGAACTCTTCGTACTGCTCGGCGGTGATGTCCTTCTTGGGGCGGCTCCACAGGGCGTTGGCCTTGTTCACCGTTTCCCATTCGCCGGTTTTCACCATGTCGCCGGGCTGGTCGTTCTCGCCGTCTTTCCACTCTTCCTTTTCCATCAGGATGGGCAGGGAGATGTGGTCGGAGTACTTGCCGACGATCTGCTTGAGCTTCCAGGCGTTGAGGTATTCGTCGGCATCGTCGCGCAGGTGCAGCGTGATGCTGGTGCCGCGCGCGGCGCGCGTGATGTCGGCCACCTCGAAGTCGCCGGCGCCGCCGCTCACCCAGCGCACGCCCTGGTCGGCGGGCAGGCCCGCGCGGCGCGACTCGACCGTGATCTTGTCGGCCACGATGAAGCCCGAATAGAAGCCCACGCCGAACTGGCCGATGAGTTGCGCGTCGGCCTTCTGGTCGCCGCTCAGGCGGCTCATGAAGTCTTTGGTACCACTCTTGGCGATGGTGCCCAGGTTGTCGATGGCTTCCTGGCGCGACAGGCCGATGCCCTTGTCGGTGATGGTGAGGGTGCGCGCGGCCTTGTCGAACGTCAGGCGCACGTCGAGGTCGGGCTGGTCTTCGTACAGCGCGGGGTGGTCGAGCGCCTCGAAGCGCAGCTTGTCGCACGCGTCGGACGCGTTCGAGATCAGCTCGCGCAGGAAGATTTCCTTGTTGGAGTACAGCGCATGCGTGACGAGGTGCAGCAGTTGCGCGACTTCAGCCTGGAACGGGAGTTTGGTATTGGAGGAATCAGCCATGGGAAAGAAAGGGATCGAAGCCAAAAAATTCTAAGGCGAGCCGCCCGCGACGGGCGGCGGCCTTGCCAACTTTATGAACTGGGGTTGTCGCGCCAAAAAACAACGAGCGCAAGGCCGCGCGAACTTTGTCACACGGGTGTCGGCTCAGCGCCGCGCTTTCAGCGCGGTTGGGACTCCACCTCGCGCGTCCAGCGGTCGATGAGCCGCTTGCGCTCGGCCGCCTTGCCGTACTTCTCGAAGTCGTACTTGATGAGCTTCACGCTCTCCATCGACGGAATGCGCGGATCGGGCTTGAAGGTCTTGTTGGCCGGCGACTGCAGGCTGCCGGCCTTGGCGCCGATGGACTGGCCCGCGGGGCTCATGAGCCAGTCGTAATAGCGCTTGGCGTTCTCCTTGTTGCGCGCGCCCTTCACGAGCGCGATGCCGCCGATCTCGAAGCCCGTGCCTTCGCAGGGCGCGGCGGTCTTCACCGGAAATTTGTCGTGGCGCCAGCGCTCGAAGCCGAAGATGAAGCTCACGCCGATCGCCACCTCGCCCTTGGCCACGTTGGGCGCCTGGGCCTGGCCGCTGCGCGTGTAGCTGGTGACGTTCTTGTGCAGCTTCTTCAGGTAGTCGAACGCGGGCTCCTCGCCCATCTGCTGCACCAGGCCCGCGATGACGGTGTAGGCCGTGCCGCTGGTGGCGGGGTGCGAGATTTCGATCTCGCCCTTGTACTCGGGCTTGATGAGGTCGGCCCAGCACTTGGGCTCGGCGAGCTTCTTTTTCTTCAGCAGCTCGGTGTTGAAGCCGAAGCCCATGGCGCTCGTGTAGAAGCCGCCCACCATGTTCTGCGACATGGCGTACTGGCGCACCGACCAGTCGTGCAGGTCGTTGATGTAGGCCGGGCGGTACGGCTCGAGCAGGCCCTGCTCGGCGGCCTGCAGGAAGGGGTCGCCGGTGCCGCCCCACCAGAGGTCGGTCTTGGGGTTGGCGGCTTCGGCGCGCAGCTGCGCACCGATTTCGCCGGTGCCCTTGTGGGCCTGCTGCACCTTGATGCCGGTCTCGCGCGTGAAGGCCGTGGCGGCCGCCTCGCACCAACCCGCGTCGGTGCTGCACAGCGCGTTGACGGTGCCTTGCGCGGCGGCCTGCGACGCCCCGAGCAGGAACGCCGTGCCCAGGCAGGCGGTGGCAAGGGCACGCACGGTGTGCCGGGGAGCGAATGAAGGCATGGGCGGGTCTCCTCGTTGTTCGACGTTGTATGACAGCGCAGGATAGCGCCGGCTTGGGTGCTTGAGGTCAGCGCGCCGCCAGCAGCGGCGGCAGGTGCGCCACCAGCCAGTCGATCACCACGCGCGTCTTCAGCGGCAGGTAGCGGCTCGGCGTGCGGATCACGTGCAGCGGAAAGCCAAACGGCTCGGGCTCGTCGAACACGCGCACCAGCGTGCCGGCCGCGAGCGCGTCGGCCGCCAGCCAGGCCGGCAACCGCGCCAGGCCCATGCCGCCGATGGCGGCCTCCAGCAGCACCTCGGCACTGTCGCAGCGCAGCCGCGAGGGCAGCGCGGCCTCCACCACCGCGTCGCCTTCGCGAAAGCGCCAGGGCGAGACCTGCCCGTCGCGGGCGTAGTACACGGCCTCGTGCGGCGCGACCAGTGCCGCAAAGTCGCGCGGATGGCCGCGCTCGGCCAGGTACGCGGGCGCTGCGCACAGCAGCATCCACTGCACGCCGACCGGCCGCGCCACGAGGCCCGCGCTGTCGTCGAGCTCGCCGCTGCGAATCGCCAGGTCGAGCCCCTCTTCCACGAGGTCGACGCGCCGGTCGTTGAAGGCCAGCTCCAGCGACAGCTGCGGATGCTGGCGCGCCAGGGCCAGCAGCAGCGGCCCCACCTTGAGCCGCCCCAGCATCGCCGGCATGCTCAGGCGCACGAGGCCGGCGGCCGTGTGGCGCGCGGCGTCGGTGAGCGCCTCGGCCGCTTCCAGCTCGGCCAGCGCGCGGCGGCAGCGCTCGTAGTAGCCGTGCCCTTCCTCGGTGAGGCTCTGGCTGCGCGTGGTGCGCAAGAAGAGGCGCGTGTCCAGCCGCGCCTCGAGCCGCGCGATGCTCTTGGCGACGGCCGAACGGGTGACGTGCAGGCGCTGCGCGGCGAGCGCGAAGCTGCCCGCCTCCACCGCCGCGACGAACTCCTCGATGCCTTGCAGGCGTTGGCTCATTGGATACTTTCAAGCACCATTCTTCGGAAAATTATCCACCACCGGATCGTTTTCATCGTCAATAGCATCGAGGCCGATCTTTTCCGATGGAGCCTTTTCCGATGCAAGAACCCGACGTGCTGCGCCGCTGGCAGCTTCCCCGACTGGGCCGCGCCCACCTCGCACAGGCCGAAGCGCCGATGCCCTCGCCGGGCCCGGGCCAGATCCTCGTGCGCGTGGGCGCGGTGGCGCTCAACTACCGCGACCTGCTCATGGTGCGCGACGGCATGGGCATGGCGCTCGAACTGCCCTTCACGCCCGGCTCGGACATGGCGGGCACCGTGGTGGCCGTGGGCCCGGGCGTGCGCCGCTTCGCCGTGGGCGACCGCGTGATCAACACCTTCTGGGGCGGCTGGATCGACAGCCACTGGCACGCCGACACCACGCTGCTCGGCGGCCCCGGGCCGGGCATGCTGGCCTCGCACGTGTGCATCGATGCGAACTGGGCCGTGGCCGCGCCCGCCACGCTGAGCCTCGAGGAAGCCAGCACGCTGCCCTGCGCCGGCCTCACGGCGTGGTTCGCGCTGGTGGAAACCGGTGCCCTGCGCGCGGGCGAGACGGTGCTGGTCCACGGCACCGGCGGCGTCGCGCTGTTCGGCCTGCAGCTTGCGCGGCTGCATGGCGCGCAGGCCATCGTGGTGACGGGCAGCGCCGACAAGCAGGCCGCGGCACGCGCGCTCGGCGCCACGCACGTGCTCGCGCGCGACAGCGACTGGCCCGCCGAAGTGCGCCGGCTCACGCACGGGCGCGGTGCCGACCACGTGCTCGAACTCTCCAGCGGCCCCGACCTCGACCGCTCGCTGCAGGCCGTGAAGCAGGGCGGGCGCGTGTCGATCATCGGCATGCTCGGCGGCGACACGCTGAGCGCGTCGTTCTACGCGATGGTGCTCGGCCGCGTGACGGTGCAGGGCATCGGCGTCGGCCACCGGCGTGCGCTCGAAGAGCTGGTGCGCGCGGTCGATGCGAACGCACTCAAGCCGGTGATCGCCGCGCGCTACGGCTTCGACGCGCTGCCCGCCGCGCTCGACCACCTGGAACGCGGCGCGTTCGGCAAGGTCGTCGTGACGATGGCATGACGGCGATGTGACGCGGCCCCGCCCTCGCCCGACCATTTGCAAATGCTGCAGGGCACAAATCCACAGCATTCGTGAACAGTTGCCGCTAAGCGCGCCGGTTTGCTCGACGCCTCCATTTCCCGTTCCTAGAATGCGGCCCGCGTTCGGCTCCCGCCGTGCGTGCTTTCTCAACTTCAGGATGGAGCGTTATGGAACACAGTACCTACAAAAAGTGGTCTGCAGAATTCATTGGTACTTTCTGGCTCACGCTCGGAGGCTGCGGAAGCGCAGTTCTGGCCGCGGCCTTTCCGGGCGTCGGCATCGGCCTGCTCGGCGTCTCGCTGGCCTTCGGTCTGACGGTGGTCACGGGCGCCTATGCGCTCGGTCCGATCTCGGGCGGCCACTTCAATCCGGCCGTGTCGATCGGCCTCGCAGCCGCAGGCCGCTTCAAGGCCGGGCAGCTGCCGGGCTACATCGTGTCGCAGGTGCTGGGCGCCATCGCGGCGGCCGGCGTGCTGTACCTGATCGCCACCGGCAAGCCGGGCGCGGACATCGGCGGCTTTGCCACCAACGGCTACGGCGAGCACTCGCCCGGCAAGTACGGCATGACGGCCGCACTCATCAGCGAAGTGGTGATGACCGCCGTGTTCCTGATCGTGATCCTGGGTGCCACCGCCAAGCGCGCGGCGGCCGGCTTCGCGGGCATGGCCATCGGTCTGTGCCTGACGCTGATCCACCTGGTGTCGATCCCCGTGACCAACACCTCGGTGAACCCGGCGCGCAGCACCGGCCCGGCGCTGTTCGGCCCGTCGTATGCGGTGTCGGAGCTGTGGCTGTTCTGGGTCGCCCCGATCGTGGGCGCGATCATCGGCGCGGTGATCTACCGCGCACTGCTCAGCAGCAACGACGACTGAGCTTGAAAGTCCCTGGCAGCGGAATCAGCTTCCGCTGCCCGACTTCACCATCGGCAGTGAAGTCGATTGCCCGATGGGCTCGGTGCCCGTCGGGTGTGAGGCCGCATAGGCGCCGGCCTGGATGTCGGACACCGGGGTCATCCCATTGATCGCCGGCGCCGACGTCGACTGGCCAATGGGCTCCGTGCCGCTCGGACGTGCCGCCGCCATCGCGCCGGCCTGCACCTCCGGGTTCTCCGGCGAATTCAACTGCAGCGGGTGGAAGTCCGAACCGTCGGTGGTTTCGGCGGAGGCGTTGACCGTGCCCAGGGCCGCGAACGCGGCGAAGGAAGCAACGGCAAGAAGCTGGAACGAAGTGCGCATGGTGTGTTCTCCTGAGGGCAGGTTGTCTCCGGTCCGGGGCCGTCGCGCGGACCGCGCGCAGCAGGACCAGCAGCCACTCTAGGCAGCCTGACTGAGGCCAGCGTGAGCGAAGAATGAGCCGGGAGTGAGCACCACGACGACTACGTCGGCAGCGCCACCCGCGCCCTCAGCCCCGGCCCGTCGTCCCTGTTGCGCAGCTCGATGCGCAGGCCATGCCGCTCGGCCGCCGTGCGCGCGATCGCCAGGCCCAGCCCGCTGCCGCCCGCCGCCGCGCCGGGCACGCGAAAGAAGCGGTCGAACACGCGCTCCAGTTCGGCCGGCGGAATGCCCGGCCCGTTGTCGAGCACATCGACCACCGCCTGCCCATCGACGCGGTGCAGCCGCACATCGACCACGCCACCTTCGGGCGCGTAGCGCAGCGCGTTGTCGATCAGGTTGTCGAACACGCTGCGCAACTCGATCGCAGGCGCAGTCACCACCGCACCGGTCAGACCTTCGAAGCCCACGTCGATGCGCCGCGCATCGGCCAGCACCATGCGCTGGCCCAGGCTTTCGCGCAGCAGCGCCTCGATGTCGACCCGCTCGCCCGGCACATCCGACGGCGGCGCGTCCTGCCGCGACAGCTGCAGCAGCTGCTCGATGAGATGCTGCGCGCGCGTCACGCCGGCCTCGAGCTGGTTGAAGCGCTCTGTGGCTTCGCCCGCCGGCACGTGCGCGCGCAGGTTCTCGATCTGCAGGCCGATGGCGGCCATCGGCGTGCGCAGCTCGTGCGCCGCGTCCTGCACG
Organism: Variovorax sp. GW460-12-1-14-LB1; assembly: GCF_059423605.1. Taxonomy (NCBI): domain Bacteria; kingdom Pseudomonadati; phylum Pseudomonadota; class Betaproteobacteria; order Burkholderiales; family Comamonadaceae; genus Variovorax; species Variovorax sp. GW460-12-1-14-LB1. The sequence continues at coordinate 47,188 of NZ_JBWKYF010000031.1, read as the reverse complement.
AAGCGCCGCTGCGTGGCGAAGGCGCTGCGCACGCGCGACAGCAGATGGTTGAAGGCGCCCACCAGCGGCGCGATTTCGTCGGGCACGCGCGCCAACGACAGCTCGGTGGGGCGGCGCTCGTCCTGCGAGGCCACGTCGCGTGCCACGCCGCGCAGCGAGCGCGAGGCGGCCGACACGATGAGCCACAGCACCAGCAGCGCCGCCGGCAGCAGCAGCGCGATCGGCAGGCCTTCGAGCAGGGCGCGGCGCAGCGCGCGGCGATGGCGGTAGTCCTCGTTCTGCAGCACCTGCACGCGCGGCGCGTCGGCATGCGGCGCGGGCTCGGCCGTGAACACGCGCCAGCGCGAATGCGCAGGCCCTTCGGCGCGCACGTCGCGAAAGCCGCTGCCGGGTTGCAGCGGCACCGACAGCGCGGGCCACGAACTCGCGCGCAAGGTGGCGCCATCGGCACTCCAGATCTGCACGACGAAGGCGCCGCGCGAGAAGGCCGCTTCGCCGTCCATCGCGCGCGGGGTCTTGGGCGGGTCGTTGCCCGCGTACGACTCGGCCACCAGCCGCATCTGGTCGTCGAGTGCGTTGTGCACGAGGTTGCCGTAGGCCAGGAAAGAGAACCACGCCGTGAGCACCGCCGCCACCACATGCAGCGTGACCAGCCACAGCAGCAGCTGGGTGCGCAGCGAACGCGGGCGCCACCAGCGGCGGGCGGCACCGGTCATGCCGCCACTCGCCAGCCCAGCCCGCGCACGTTGCGGATCGCGTCGGCGCCGAGCTTGCGGCGCATGCCGTGGATCAGCACGTCGATGGCGTTGCTGGTCACTTCGTCGCCCCAGCCGTAGATGCGGTTCTCGAGCTGCTCGCGCGAGAGGATGGCGCCGGGCCGCTCCAGCAGCGCATGCAGCAATGCGAACTCGCGCGCGGTGAGCGCCTCGCGCACGCCGTTCACGGCCACCTCGCGCGTCGTGAGGTCCAGCTGCAGCGCGGCGGTGCCGATCAGCGAATGCGCGGCACCGTCGCGGCGGCGCACCACGGCGCGCATGCGCGCGAGCAGCTCGCGGAACTCGAAGGGCTTGAGCAGGTAGTCGTCGGCGCCGAGGTCGAGGCTGTGGATGCGGTCGTCCAGGCCGTCGCGCGCGGTGAGCACCAGCACGGGCGTGGCGTCGCCGCGTTCGCGCGCGCGGCGCAACACCTCGGTGCCGTCCTGGCGGGGCAGGCCCAGGTCGAGCAGCACGCAGGTGTAGCCGCCGTCGCCGAGCGCGCTGTGCGCCAGCTCGCCGTCGCGCACCCAGTCGGCCGACCAGCCTGCGCCCTCGAGCGCCTGCTTCAGGCTGCGCCCGATCATTTCGTCATCTTCCACCAGCAGCACGCGCATCGCGGCGACTCCTTTGCGCGCAAGGTAGCACGCGACCGGGATGATCGTCAGGGGCCCTGCGCCTCGGCGCAGCGTAGGCGCGAAGACTTAGGCGGGGCTTAGGGCCGCAGGACGCGGACGGCGTGCCGCTCGCCGCCTGCATCCTCTGCGTCCGCGGCAAAGGCCAGCAGGCGCAGCGCCTCTTCTTCCACGCCGCGCCGGTCGGCCGCGGACCAGCGCGTGAAAGGCTCCAGCACCACGGTGGCCGTGCGCGTCGCGCGCTCGATCTTCCAGGTGCCCGCCACGAAGCCGTCGAGCAGCACCGTGCCGCGCACGATGCCGTTGACGGTGAACACGCGGGCGCGGTGCGCCTCGTCGAGCACGCGGCGGCGGTCGGCGTGCGAGAGCAGCAGGTTGTCCCACTCGGCGACCAGGCGCGGCGGCGCGAGCGTGTCGGGGTCGGGGCGCGGCGCGCGCGGCAGGTCGAAGAGCTCCTGGCCCTCGTCGCCGGTGAACACGCGCAGCTGCGGCCTCAATCGATCGGCCACGGCCTTCCAGCCCGTGAGACCCGACCACGCGCTGACATCGGCCAGCGTCGCGGGGCCGAAGGCGGCGAGGTAGCGCAGCAGCAGATCGTCCTGCGTGGCAGCGGCGATGCCGGCAGTGGCATCGCCCAACCAATCACCGAGCGGCTGCAGCAGCGCGTTCTGGTGCGAGTTCCAGCTGCCCGCGGGCGGCAGGTGGACCAGCGGCACGTTGTTGCGGATGAGTGCGGCGAGCGAGGCCGGCGGGTGGTCTGTCCAGCGCGCCGCGAGCGCCTGGCCGAGGGCGGTGCCGGTGAGCGGCCCGTCGTCCAGCAGCGCGCGGCCCGCCTTCACCACGGCCGCGCGGTCGACGCCTTCGAGGGCCCGCGCATGCAGGCCCGACAGGCCGCGCTGGTGCACGGGCGCGAGCAGCGGGCGCCAGGCCCACGCGTCCGAAGCAGTCATCAGGTGCAGGGTGGCGCGCAGCGTCGACATGCGCACGATGCGGCGGTTCTTCAGCGCGTCGGTCAGCTGCGCTCGGTGAAAGCCTTCGAGCCGGCTCCACAGGCCGACGTAGGGCGGGTTGGGCGCCTGCGCCTGCAGCCCGGCCAGCTTCCCGATGGCCTGCACGACCGTCGCCTTGCGCCGCGCCAGCAGCATCTGCCGCGCGAGCGTGGCCCGGTTCAGCGCGCGACGGCTCAGCACCGCGGCCATGGCCAGGTCGTCAGAATTTTTCGTGCGGCGCCAGGTAGCGCCACTGCCCCACCGGCAGGTTACCCAGCATCACCTTGCCGATGCGCACGCGCTTCAGGCCCACCACCTTCAGGCCCACCAGCTCGCACATGCGGCGGATCTGGCGCTTCTTGCCTTCGGTGAGCACGAAGCGCAGCTGCTCGGGGTTCTGCCACTCCACGCGCGCCGGCTTGAGCGCCTGGCCGTCCAAGCTCAGGCCGTGCCGCAGCCGGGCCAGCATGGCGGGCGGAAACACCGCCTGCACGTTGGTGGTGACCGGGTCGTCGTCGTCCAGGCGCACCAGCTGGCCGGTGGGCGCGGGCTGGTCCAGGCCGTGGTAGGCCACGCGCACGAGGTATTCCTTGTCCATCGTCGAGTCTTCGCCGATGAGCTGGCGCGCGATGCGGCCGTCCTGCGTCATCACGAGCAGGCCGGTGGAGTCGATGTCCAGCCGCCCGCACGGCGCCAGGCCGCGCAGCTGCTGCGGGCCGAAGAAGAAGCGCGCGTTGTCTTCCGACCAGCGGTTCTGCGGCGTGAACAGCGTGACCGCCGGCTCGTGGCCATCTTCGGCCTGCCCGCTCACGTAGCCGATGGGCTTGTTGATGAGGATCGTGACCTGGTTCGCCTGCTGCCCCTTGGCGGCCTTGTCGACCTCGATGCGGTCATTGGGCGTGACCTTCACGCCCATCTCGGCGGGCTTGCCGTTGACGCGCACCCAGCCCTGCGCGATCCAGTCGTCCGCCTCGCGGCGCGAGCACAGGCCGAGTTCGGCCATGCGTTTGTTGAGGCGCACGGGCGCGTGGGGAGAGGTGGAGGGCTCGGTCATGGGGGGGCAAATCCTAGCAAATGCGCCCTGCGAGTATCTGGCCGTTTGCCATCGGCCGCCTGCCCCGTGGGGCCAGGAACACTTGATCGATGCGTCCGACCGGTGCTATCCTGAATCCAGGCGCAAGTTGATTGCGCCCTTTTTGGGGGATTCCCAAGTGACCATGCACAACACACGCAAGTTTCAGTACGCCATCGTCATCGGGCGTTTCCAGCCCGTTCATTTCGGTCACCAGCGACTCATCGAAGAAGGCCTTCGCGCCGCCGATCGGGTCATCGTGGTGGTCGGCTCCGACCGCAAGCCCCGCAGCGTCAAGGACCCCTTCACCTTCGATGAACGCGAACGCATGGTGCGCGCGTGCCTGCGCGGCAGCGAGCAGATGCGCGTGAGCGTCGTCGGCGTCGGCGACTCGCCCTACAACGACCAGATCTGGATCGCGTCGATCCAGTCTGCCGTCGAGCGGCTGATCCAGCAGGATGGCCACGTGCCCGCGGCGCAGGCCAAGGTCGCGCTGGTGGGGCACCTGAAGGACAGCTCCAGCTACTACCTCAAGCTCTTCCCGCACTGGGAGTTCGTGGGCCAGCACAGCGTGGAAAGCCTCAACGCCACCGACGTGCGCAACCTCTATTTCGACCCCGAGAACCGAGGCCAGCTCGCACGCGCCGACCTGCCCGACGGCACCGCCGCCTTCCTCGACAAGTTCACCGGCACCGCCGACTATGCCGAGCTCTGCGACGAACGCGCCTTCCTCGTCGACTACCGCGGCAAGTACCGCTACGCAGGCAGCGACTTTCCGCCGATCTACACCACGGTCGATGCCATCGTGGTCGAGGCCGGCCACATCCTCCTGGTGCAGCGCAAGTTCCACCCCGGCAAGGGAACGTGGGCGCTGCCCGGCGGCTTCGTCGGCCAGCACGAGCGGCTGCAGGATGCGGCCATTCGCGAGCTGAAGGAAGAAACCCGCCTCAAGGTGCCCGTGCCCGTGCTCAACGGCAGCATGAAGGCCAGCCATGTGTTCGATGCGCCCGACCGCTCGCAGCGCGGCCGCACGATCACGCACGGCTTCTTCTTCGAGCTGGCCCACAACCAGTGGACGGGCCTGTCGGACGTGCGTGCCGACGACGACGCGGCCGCCGTGCGGTGGGTGCCGATTGCCGAGTTCCTCGGGATGCCGGACCGCATCTACGAAGACCACTACTTCATCGCAAACCATTTTTTGGGTGGCCTGGGCAAGAACTGAACGACCAGGCTTTGTCAGCAAGAACGGGTCCCGGTTGACGGGGCCCACGTGAAAGGAGCTTTCACATGAACCGCAACCTCACCTCCTCGCCCCTGGGCAACAACCTGCTGCTGCGCACCGACTCCTACAAGGTGTCGCACTGGATGCAGTACCCGCCCGGTACGCAGACCGTCCACAGCTACATCGAATCGCGCGGCGGGCTCTTCAGCCATTCGCTGTTCTTCGGCCTGCAGGCGTACCTGCGCGAGTACCTGCAGACGCCGGTGACGCGCAGCGACGTCGAGGAAGCCGCAGCGATGATGGCCGTGCACGGCGAACCCTTCAACCGCGAAGGGTGGCTGCGGCTGATCGAGAAGCACGACGGACTGATGCCCGTGCGCATCCGCGCGGTCCCCGAGGGCAGCGTGCTGCCGGTGCACAACGTGCTCGCGACCATCGAGAACACCGACCCCGAGTTCTTCTGGGTCACGAGCTTTCTCGAAACCGAATTGCTGCGCGCCATCTGGTATCCGACCACGGTGGCCACGCTCTCGGCCGCCGCACGCACCACGCTGCTGCGCTACCTCGAAGCGACCTGCGACGACCCGCAAGGCCAGATCGCGTTCAGGCTGCACGACTTCGGCGCGCGCGGCGTGTCGAGCCTGGAATCGGCGGCGCTCGGCGGCATGGCCCACCTGGTCAACTTCATGGGCACCGACACGCTGGCGGCCTTGGTGGCGGCGCGTCGTTACTACGACTGCGACGTGGCGGGCTTCTCGATCCCCGCGGCCGAGCACAGCACCATCACGGGCTGGGGCCGCGACCATGAGTCCGACGCGTACAGCAACATGGTCGACCAGTTCGCCAAGCCCGGCACCACCTTCGCCGTGGTGAGCGACAGCTACGACATCTTCAACGCCTGCGCGCGCATCTGGGGCGACGAGCTCAAGGCCAAGGTGGTGGCCTCGGGCGCGACGCTGGTGGTGCGGCCCGACTCGGGCGACCCGGCCGAAACCACGCTCAAGGTGGCGCAGATCCTGGCCGAGCGCTTCGGCACCACGACGAATGCCAAGGGGTTCCGCGTGCTGAACAACGTGCGCATCATCCAGGGCGACGGCGTGAACCTCGACTCGCTGCGGCTGTGCCTCTCGAACTTCTTCCACAACGGCTTCTCGACCGAGAACATCTCCTTCGGCATGGGCGGCGGCCTGCTGCAGCAGGTCAACCGCGACACCATGCAATGGGCGATGAAGTGCTCGGCGATGCAGGTGAACGGCGAGTGGCGCGATGTCTACAAGTCGCCGGTGGGCGATGTGAACAAGGCCTCGAAGAAGGGGCGGCTCGCGCTGGTGCGCAACGCGCGCGGCGAAGTGCAGACGCTGCGCGAAGAAGCGCTGGCGAGCGGCCAGGTCGATCTGCTGCAAACGGTGTTCGAGAACGGACGCATCGTCGCGAACACCACCTTCGATGCGATTCGCGAGCGGGCGGCCGCCGGCGTGAATCAGCTCGTCACGTCGCGGGCGCCGCTCTGAGGCGGTGATCCTTCCAGCACGGCGCGTGTGCATCGGCCGTGCCACATGGCATGTCCATAATCCGGCGACCAGACCGCCGAATCCATGACCAAACTCCTGATCCTCAGTGTGAGCGCCGGCAACGGCCATGTGCGCGCCGCCCAGGCGCTCGAAGCCACCCTCGCCCAGTCGTTCGCGCCGCACACCGCGGTGCATGTCGACGCCATGGCCCATGTGCCGGCGGGCTTTCGCAAGGTGTACACCGACTGGTACCTGCAGCTGGTGAACCGCGCGCCCGAGCTGTGGTCGTACCTGCACCAGCGCACCGACGTCACGCCGCACCACGCGCCCTCGCAGCGGCTGCGCCGCGGCATCGAGCGCCTGAGCACCGGGGCGCTGGTGCGCGAGATCCGCCGCGCCAAGCCCGACGCCGTGATCTGCACCCACTTCCTGCCGGCCGAGCTGCTGATGCGCGAACGCAACCGGGGCCGCATCGAGTGCCCCGTGTGGCTGCAGATCACCGACTACGACCTGCACAACATGTGGCTGGTGCCGGGCATGACGGGCTACCTCGCGGCCACGGAAGAAGTCGCCTTCCGGCTGCGCGCACGCGGCATTCCGCCGGAGCGCGTGCATGTCACGGGCATTCCGGTGATGCCGGCTTTTTCCGAGCCCGATGCGCCCGAACTCGCGCACGCGACCTGCGCGAGCGCGCTGGGCCTGGACCCTGCGCGCCCGGTGCTGCTGATGGCCTCGGGCGGTGCCGGCGTGGGCGACCTGCCGAGCATGGTGGAGCGCGTGCTGGCGCTGGGCGGCGACACGCCCTTCCAGGTCATCTCGGTGGCTGGCCGTAACGCCGAGGCCCATGCACGGCTCGAGGCGCTGTCGCAGCGCCATCCGGGCCGCGTGGTGGCCGTCGGCTTCACGAACGAGATGCACAAGATGATGGCCGCGGCCGACCTGGTCGTGACCAAGCCCGGCGGCCTCACGGTGTCCGAGTGCCTGGCGCTGGGCAAGCCGATGCTGCTGATCTCGCCGATTCCGGGACAGGAAGAACACAACGCCGGCTTCCTCATGGAAGAAAGCGCCGCCTGGCTGGCCTACGACGCCATCGGCCTGGACTACAAGGTCGCGCGCCTCATGGCCGACCCCGCCAAGCTCGCGGCCATGGCCGCGCGCAGCCGCGCCCTGGGCAAGCCGCAGGCCGCGCGTGCGGTGCTGCAGCGCGTGCTGGGTCTCGGCGCATGAGCGGCGCAGCCGTGGAGCCGCGGCCCGGCATCGGCCGCACGCTGGTCTACCTCGCGTGGGTCGTGACGATGGCGTTCTTCTTCGCCAACGCCGAGATCCAGATCGAAGGCGGCGCCGGCTGGGCGACCTCGCTGCCCACCTGGCGCATCGAGAACAACATCTGGCTCGACCTGTTCTGGGGCGGCCGCGCGATGACGGGGTACCACGCCTGGGTGTTCACCTTCATGATGCTCGTGTTCTTCTCGCCGCTGGCCTTCCAGGGGCGCTGGACCTTGCGCGACTGGGGGCTGGCGCTCGCGGGGCTGATCGTGTTCTGGGTCTGCGAAGACTTTTTGTGGTTTCTCATCAACCCGGCCTTCGGCTTCGAGAACTTCAACCCCGTGAAGGCCTTCTGGCACAAGCACTGGCTGTGGGGCGCGCCGGTCGACTACTGGGGCGGGCTCGCGGTGGCGCTGCTGATCCTGGTGCGTCGCCACTGGCCGCGCCGCGCACGATGAAGCAAGACACCGCCGATCTGCGTCCCGGCCACTGGGCCGATCCGCTCGACGCCCTGCAGGTCGAGAACCTGCACCGCATCACGCCCACGCTGTACCGCAGCGCGCAGCCGCGGCGCGCGAACGTGGCGGCGCTGCAGTCGCTGGGCATCCGCACCGTCGTGAGCCTGCGTTCCTTCAACGACGACCGGAAGGTGTTTGCCGGCAGCGGCATCCGGCTGGTGCGCGTGCCGATCAACACCTGGTCGATCGACGACGCCAAGGTGCTGCGCGCGCTGGTCGCGATGCGCGAGGCCGAAAAGCAAGGGCCGGTGCTCATCCACTGCATGCACGGCGCCGACCGCACGGGCGTGGTGGCGGCCGTCTACCGCATGGCCGTGCAGGACTGGGACAAGGACAGCGCGCGCCAGGAGATGCTGCGCGGCGGCTATGGGTACCACACGCTGTGGCGCAACATCCCGCGCTACATCGAGCGGCTCGATCCGCTGCGGATGCGCCATGCGCTGGCCCATGCCCCGGTGATCCCCATGGTGTCTTGAAGGCGCCAGCAGGCGCGCGCACCCGCTCCTATACTGGCCGCCCCGTGGCCGATGGCCATCTCCGAACGACCTTTCACAGGGGCTTTCCCATGGCACTCCAACTGCGCTCCCTCGTCCGTTCCAACGGCGAACTCGAACTCTCCCTGCACGACGACCCGATGCCCGAACCGCAGGCCCACGAGGTGGTGATCCGCGTCGAGGCCTCGCCGATGAACCCGTCGGACCTGGGCCTGCTCTTCGGCGCCGCCGACATGAGCACGGCCGTGGCCTCCGGCACGGCCGATCGCCCGGTCGTCACCGCCACGGTGCCCGAGCGTGCGCGCGCCTCTATGGCGGCGCGGCTCGACCAGTCGATGCCGGTGGGCAACGAAGGCGCGGGCGTGGTGGTCAAGGCCGGTTCGTCGCCGGCTGCACAGGCACTGCTGGGCAAGACCGTGGCGGCCATCGGCGGCGCGATGTACTCGCAGTACCGCGCGGTGCCCGTGGCGATGTGCCTCGAGCTGCCGGCGGGCACCACGCCGGCCGAGGGCGCGTCGTGCTTCGTGAATCCGCTGACCTCGCTGGGCATGGTCGAGACCTTGAAGCGCGAAGGCCACAAGGCGCTGGTGCACACCGCAGCCGCGTCCAACCTGGGCCAGATGCTCAACAAGATCTGCCAGAAGGACGGCATCGACCTCGTCAACATCGTGCGCAAGCCCGAGCAGGAAGCGCTGCTGCGCAGCATCGGCGCGAAGTACGTCTGCAACGCGAGTTCGCCGGACTTCCTCGAACAGCTGACCGACGCGCTGGTCGCCACCGGCGCCACGCTGGCCTTCGACGCCACGGGCGGCGGCAAGCTGGCCGGCCAGATCCTCGGCTGCATGGAGGCGGCACTGAACCGCACCGCCAAGGAATACAGCCGCTACGGCTCGACCACGCACAAGCAGGTCTACATCTACGGCGGCCTGGACCGCAGCCCGACCGAGTTCGTGCGCAACTTCGGCATGGCCTGGGGCATGGGCGGCTGGCTGCTGTTCCCGTTCCTGCAGAAGCTGGGCGATGAAGGCACGCAGCGGCTGCGTTCGCGCGTGGTGGCTGAGTTGAAGACGACGTTTGCGAGCCACTACACGCGGGAGGTGTCGCTGGTCGAGGCGCTGCAACTCGATGCGATCGGGGTGTATGGGAAGCAGGCTACCGGGGAGAAATTCCTGCTGAATCCGAACAAGGGGCTGGCGGGCTGACACCTGCCTGGGCGCAAGACCATCGGCCCGGCCCGCAACCCGGCGTTCGACTCGATTCAGCCGGCGTGGCGCCTCACCTCGGCCGCGAATTGCGGCTGCGGGGCCCCTGCCATGCGTCGGGGTCTTGCGCGAAGCTTTGAACAATCATCGTCGACAGCTCTTTTTGCACCGCGCGCAAATCGACCGTCGATTCTTTCAACAGCGCCTGCAGCATCACGCCACGCAGCGCCCCCAGCACGATGACGGCAGCCGTGGCGGGATCGACGCCCTTTCGCATTTCGCCTGCAGCGATGGCGGCCCGGAAGTGCAACGCCAGAAAGTCGATCACGCTCTGGTTGTAGCGCCCCAGGCTTTCGCCGGTTTCGGAATCGTCGGTGGTGGCCTCGGCCATCAGCACCAGCAAGGCGCGGGTGTTGGTCCATCCGCCATCGGCGCGTCCCAGGTACACGTCCACGAAGGAAAGCAACGATGCCATGCCCTCGTCGGCCGGTGGGCTGCGCTCGAGCTCGTGCATGAAGTTCTGGTTGATGTAGGCAGCCAGCGCACGCAGCAGCGCAGGCTTGCTTCCGAAATGATGCGCCGCCAGGCCCCGGCTGTAGCCGGCCGCCTCGCCCACTTCGGCCAGCGTCATCCCGACCCACCCCTTGCGCGACACGATCTCGCGGGCCGCTTCCAGCAGGCGTGCCTCAGCCGCTGCGCGGCGCTCCATCTGCGTTCGGCGAGGGAGCGTGGTGTTCGGCGATTTGGCGGCGGTCCTCATGGGCCCGAAGTCTAACGACGCGATGCGGCATCCTTCACCACGCCGGCGCTGAGCAACCGGTCGATCCGGTCGCCGGCATAGCCCAGCTCCCCGAGGATCTCGTTCGAGTGCTGCCCGAGCAGCGGCGCACCGCTGCGGATCTGCGCCGGCGTGGCGCCGAACAGCGTGGCCGGCCGCGTGGTCCGCAAGGCGCCTTCCGAGGGATGGTCCATCGGCTGGAACATGCCGACCGCTTTCAGGTGCGGGTGCTCGGGCAGGTCGTCGATGCGCCAGATCTGCGTGGCGGGAATGTCGAGCTCTTCGCAGATCGCGACCCACTCGGCGGTGCTGCGCGTCGGTGTCAGGCTGTGGAGTTCGCGATAGAGCTCGCGGACGCTCGCGTTGAGCTTGTGCCGGTCCGACAGGTCGTAGGCACCCTCCAGGTCTTCCCGTCCCACGCGGCGGAACAGCGCGAGCCACTGCTGCGGGCTGTACGGCAGCATGGCGATGTAGCCGTCCGACGTCGGTGCCGGCTTGCGCCCGCCGCTCACCACGCGCCCATAGCCCGCGGGTGCGGTCGGCGGATCGAAGGCGAGCCCGCCCATGTGCTCCACCATGGTGAACTCGACCATCGTCTCGAGCATGGGCACTTCGACGTACTGGCCGTTTCCGGTGCGCTCGCGATGGAACAGTGCCGCAAGCACCGCATTGACGACCACGATGCCGGTGGTCTTGTCGGCCATCAGCGTGGGCACGTAGTCAGCCGTTCCCGTGGACTGCCACATCAGCCCCGCGACACCGCTGGCGGCCTGAATGATGTCGTCGAACGCAGGCTTGGCATGGTCCGGGCCGTCCTGGCCGAAGCCGGTGGCCGCGCAGTAGACGATGTCGGGGCGTACCGCCCGCAGCGCGTCGTAGCCCAGGCCCAGGCGTTCGATGGCGGGAACGCGCATGTTGTGCACGAAGACATCGGCGTCCGCCGCGAGTTCGAGCAGGATCTGCCGGCCTTCGGCGCTCTTGAGGTCGACCGCCAGGGAGCGCTTGTTGCGATTGATGGCCAGGAAGATCGAACTCATGCCGGTGTGACGCGACACACCGTTGGCGCGCATCAGATCGCCTTCGATCGGCTCGACCTTGATGACGTCGGCGCCATAGTCGCCCAGGATCTGCGTGGCAACGGGTCCGAGCACGACCGAGGTCAGGTCGAGCACGCGAACGCCCTTGAGCGGTCCGCTCGCCGCTGGTGTCGTGGGGGGCCGTTTTTCCATGAAGGTTCTCTGCTGATGTGGTGAGGGTCATCTTATCAACTTGCTTGTCGATCAACAAGTAACTTCATAGAATCCGACCTCCACCACAGGAGACACGTTCATGATCCCTTTGTCGAAGATGCTGCGCGCCGCGGCGTTCACGGCCGCGCTGGCATCCGCCGCGGCACCGTTCGCGCAGGCCCAGTCACAACAGGCCGCCGCGACCTATCCGTCCAAGCCGATCCATTTCGTCGTACCGTTTCCGCCCGGCTCCGGCACCGACGTCGGCGCACGCTTCTTCGCGCGAAAGCTGGGCGAGCTGGCAGGACAGCCGGTGATCGTCGAGAACCGCGCGGGCGCCAACGGCTTCATCGCCGTGAAAGCCGTGACCTCCGCGCCTGCCGACGGCTACACCCTGCTGATGGGCAGCAACTCGACGCTGGCCACCAACGTGGCGCTGTTCAAGCAACTGCCGTACGACCCGGTGAAGGACCTGGCCCCGGTCTCGACGCTCATGCGCTCGCCCATCGTGCTCATCGTGCCGGCCAACTCGCCCTACAAGACACTCAAGGACCTGATCGATGCGGCGCGCGCCAAGCCCGGGCAGCGCACCTATGCATCGGGGTCGGCCGCCTACCAGCTCATGGGCGAACTGTTCGCCGACAAGGCCGGCATCCAGCTGCTCAACGTGCCCTACAAGGGCGCGCCCGATGCAGTCAACGCCACCCTCTCCGGGCAGACCGATCTGGGCTTTTCCGACATCACCGCCACCATGGAGTTGCTGCGCGGCGGCAAGATCCGCGCACTCGCCATTGCGGCCGACCAGCGCCTTGCCGGCCTGCCCGATGTGCCCACCGCGCAGGAACAGGGCATCGGCGGCTTCAGCGCCGACACGTGGACGGGCGTCGCCGTGGCGGCCAACACGCCGAAGCCGGTGGTCGACAAGCTGTCGGACATGTTCGTGAAGATCCTCGCCATGCCCGAGACGCGAGAGTTCTACGCCAAGCAGAACGTGATCACGATGAAAGGCGGCCAGGACGAGCTGCGCGACTTCCAGCGCGAACAGATCGCCGTCTGGAAGCGCATCGCGGCGGCCGCAAGGATCGAACTCCAATGATCGATTCGCCCTCCATTTCCCACAGCCGCGACGCCCATGTCGTCACGCTGACCCTGCGGCGCGGCCCGCACAACTTTGTCGATGCCGCCACGATGCGCGACCTGGCCGATCGCCTGGCCGCACTCGACGACGATGCAGGCTGCCGCGCCATCGTGCTCGCGGCCGAAGGCAAGTCGTTCTGTGCCGGCGCCGACTTCTCGGGCGTTCCCTCGGGCGGCCAGGCCGTCGACCCCGCCGACTTCTACACCCACGCCATGCGGCTCTTCGACGCCCGAAAGCCCTTGGTCGCGGCGGTGCAAGGCGCGGCGGTGGGCGCGGGCGTCGGGCTTGCGCTGGTGGCCGACTTTCGCGTGAGCTGTGTGCAGGCGCGGTTCAGCGTCAACTTCAACCGGCTGGGCTTTCACCCCGGCTTCGGTCTGAGCCACACATTGCCTCGCCTGATCGGCATGCAGCGGGCCTCGATGCTGTTCTACACGGGCCGCCGCATCGACGGCACCGAAGCGCTGGCCATCGGCCTGGTCGACGAGCTGGTGACGGCCGACGAGGTGCTGGCCCGCGCGCAGGCGCTCGCCCAGGAGATCGCCGGGTCGGCGCCGCTCGCGGTACAGAGCACGCGCGCCACCTTGCGCGCCGGCTGCGCGCAGGACGTGCGCGCAATCAACCAACGGGAGCTGGCCGAGCAACAGGTGCAATTCCTGAGCGAAGACTTCCGTGAAGGCGTCAAGGCCATGGCCGAACGCCGCACGCCGCGCTTCACCGGTCGCTGAGCGGCCACTCGATCAGCTTTGCACAGACAACGACGGAGTACCTGAATGAATTTCGAACTCGACCCCGAACACCAGACGCTCAAGGAGCTTGTCGCCAGCTTCGTGCGCGAAGACCTGCTGCCGCTGGAACCGGCCCTGCTGAAACGGGAGGCCGCCGGTGAACCCTGGGAGCTCTCGGCCGATGAGCACGCGCGGCTGGACACCGTGTCGAAGGCCCGCGGCCTGTGGGGCCTCGATGCGCCCGCCGAAATGGAGGGCCTCGACCTCCCGGTGGTGGCGATCGTCGGGGTGAACGAAGAATTCGGAAAGACCATCACGCCCTACGAGCTGCCCCCCGACTCGCCCAATCTGCGGATGCTGCTGACCGCCGCCAACGACGCGCAGCGCGCCGCCTACCTGGCCCCTTACGCACGCGGAGAGACGGTTTCGGCCATCGCCATTTCGGAGCCCGGCGCGGGCGCCGACCCTTCGGCCATGTCGACGCGCGCCGTGCGCGACGGCGACGACTGGGTTCTCAATGGCCGCAAGATCTGGATCAGCCGCGCCGCGCGCGCGGACTGGACCATCGTCATGGCCGTCACGGACAAGACCAAGCCGGGCCGTCCGGGCATCTCGGCGTTCATCGTCGATCGCCAGACCCCGGGCTTTCGCGTCGAGCGTCGCATCCCCATGATCGGCGGCGTCTCGACCTACGAGGTGCTGCTCGAAGACTGTCGCGTGCCGCATGCACGCCTGCTCGGCCAGGAAGGCCAGGGGTTCGCGCCGATGCAGGCGCGCCTGTCGAGCCGGCGCCTGCAGATGGCCGCGTGGTGCGTCGGCCGCGCCCAGCGCGCGCTCGACATGATGTGCGAGTACGCACCGCAGCGCAGCACCTTCGGCGCCTCGCTCGCCGAACGCCAGACGGTGCAATGGTGGATTGCCGACGCGGCCACGCGCATTCACGCCTGTCGACTCATGACCTACGAAGCAGCCGCGCGCATCGATCGTGGCGACGAGGCGCGCAGCCAGGTCTCCATGGTCAAGGTGTTCGCCACCGAGATGGCGGGGAAAGTGATCGACCACGCGATGCAGATGTTCGGCGCCATGGGCATGACCAAGGAAATGCCACTGCATCAGATGGCCAACGAAGCGCGCCTGATGCGGATCTACGAAGGTCCGAGCGAAGTGCACCGCTGGGTGGTTGCACGCGAGCTGCTCGGCCTGAAGCGCTGACGGGAGGCCGGCACTCGCCGGCCATGCCTAGACGACGAGTCGGTACCCCACCGCCGTCTCCGTCAACAGATGCTTCGGCTGCGCCGGATCGGCCTCCAGCTTCTGCCGCAGATGCCCCATGTAGATGCGCAGGTAGTGGCTCTGGTCCGTGTGCGACGGGCCCCACACCTCGCGCAGCAGCTGCCGCTGCGTCAGCACGCGGCCGGCGTTGGCCACCAGCACGGAGAGCAGGCGGTACTCGGTCGGCGTGAGGTGCACCTCGGCGCCTGCACGGCGCACGATGCGTGCGGCGCGGTCCAGTTCGATCTCGCCGAAGCGGAACACGGCCTCGGCGGCCGGCTCGTCGCCGTTGCCGCCCGCGGCGCGTGGCCGGCGCAGGTTGGCGCGCACGCGGGCGAGCAGTTCGCCGGTGCCGAAGGGCTTGGTGAGGTAGTCGTCGGCGCCGGCGTCGAGCGCGGCGATCTTGTCGGCTTCGTCGGTGCGGGCCGAGAGCACGATGATCGGCACCTGCGACCAGCCGCGCACATCGCGGATCAGCGACACGCCGTCACCGTCGGGCAGGCCCAGGTCGAGCACCAGCAGGTCGGGTTGCCGCGTGCCGGCTGCCGCCAGGCCGTCGCGCAGGGTGCCGGCCTCGTGCACCTGCCAGCCTTCGGCCTCGAGCGCGCCGCGCACGAAGCGGCGGATCTGCGGCTCGTCTTCGATCACGATGGCGGTGGGGGATGGCATGACGGGTTTCAGAGCTGGGCTTCAGCGGGTTCGGGTGGCTCGCGGCGCGGCAAGGTGACGGTGAATTCTGCACCGCCGTCGCGCGCATTCGCCGCGCTGATCTCGCCGCCGTGCGCGCTCACCACGGCGCGGCAGATGGCCAGGCCGAGGCCGACGCCGGGCGTGGCGGATTCGGCCTCGCCGCGCGTGAACTTGTCGAACAGGGTCTGCTCGCGGCCGTGCAGCGCGGCGGGCAGGCCGGGGCCGTGATCGCGCACGGTGAGCACCAGCGTGCCGGCCTCCGCGCGCGCACCCACCTCGATGGGTGCGGCGCCGTACTTGGCGGCGTTCTCCAGCAGGTTGACGAGCACGCGCTCGATGAGCACGGCGTCGAACTCGACCAGCGGCAGCTCAGGGTCCCACGCGGTCTGCACGGTCATGCCGCGCAGCGCGGGGCGCGCGGCGCGGATGGCGGCGCCCACCACCTCTTCGACCGACTGCCAGTCGCGCCGCAGGTTGACCGCGCCGCCGGCCACGCCGCTTTCGAGGCGAGCCATGTCGAGCAGGTTGCTGACCAGCGCATGCAGCGCGTGCGCCTGCGTGACGATGGCGCGCGCGGCCTCGCCATGCTCTTCGGGCGGCAGGGTCTGCAGCGATTCGGCCAGCGCGATGAGCGCGGTGAGCGGGGTGCGCACATCGTGCGAGATGGCACCGAGCAGCGCGTTGCGCAGGCGCTCCGATTCCATCTCGACCACAGCGCGCTGCGCGACCTCGACGTAGTGCACGCGCTCCAGCGCGATGGCAATCTGGCGCGCCAGCGTGTCCAGCTGCTGCGCCTGTTCGGGAATCAGCAGCCAGCGCGGGCGGGCCGGGCACAGCGCGAGCACACCGCGCACGCGCATGGGCGCGCGCAGCGGCACGTAGTGCCAGGGCTGGGCGGCGAGTGTGGCGGTGGCCAGGCCGGCGGGCTGGCCGTGGCGGAAGGCCCAGTCGGCCACCTGCGCGTCGAAGCCGGGCGGTGGGTCGGCGGGGGGCACGAGCTGGTCGGCCGCGTCGGTGACCAGCACGCGCGCATGGCCGCCGAAGTGGGCCTGCACGGCGGCGGCGCCGAGCGCGACGACCTGGGTGCTTTCGAGCGCGGCCGAGAGCTCGCGCGTGAGCTCGAACAGCGAACGCGCGCGGCGTTCGCGGCTGGTCGACACGCCGGCCGCGAAGCGCAGCCCGGCCGTGAGCTGCCCCACCAGCAGGCCGACGCCGAGCATCACGGCGAAGGTCAGCAGGTACTGCACGTCGCTGACCGCGAAGGACAGGCGCGGCGCGACGAAGAAGTAGTCGAAGGCCGCCACGTTGAGCATCGCCGCCAGCGCCGAAGGCCCGCGCCCGAAGCGCATCGCCACGCCCACCACGCCGAGCAGGAACAGCATGACGATGTTGGACAGCTCCAGCACGCCCGTGAGCGGCGTGCACAGCAGCGTGAGCGCGATGCTGGTGGCCGCGGCCCAGGCGTAGCCGGGCCAGCGCGACTGCGCGCGCTCATCGTCGTCGTCGGCCTGCGTGGCAACCAGCGTCGCCTGCGACAGGCGGCGCGCGCTGTCGGCGCGGCCCACTTCGAGGATGTCGAGCGCTGGCGCCCGCTGCGCCAGCGCGCGCGCCAGCGGCACGGCGGATGCGCCCCACCAACGCCGCCAGCCGCGCACGGGCTCCGCGCGCCCGATGACCAGCGTCGCGCAGTTCAGGCGCCGCGCCTGCTCGGACAGTTGCTCCGCCACATCGGCGCCGGTGAGTACGGCCGTGGCCGCGCCCAGTTCCTCGGCCAGCTTGAGCACGGCGAGGATGCGGTCGCGCTGCGCGGCATCGAGGCGCTGCAGCCGCGGCGTCTCGACGTACGCGGCATGCCAGCGCACGTTGAGCTGACCCGCGAGCCGCGCGGCGGTGCGCACGGTCTGCGCTGCGCCCTCATGCGGGCCGACGCAGGCCAGGATGGCGCCCGAAGTGTTCCAGGCCTGCAGCGCCGCGCCGCCCTGCCCGTTGCCGCCGGGGCCCGACTGCTCGACGCGCCAGCCGCGCACGTCGTCTTCCACGTGCTCGGCGGTGCGGCGCAGCGCAATCTCGCGCAGCGCGATCAGGTTGCCCTTGCGGAAGAAATTCTGTGCTGCGCGCTCGGCCTGTTGCGGCAGGTAGACCTTGCCGGCCGCGAGCCGCGCCGTGAGTTCGTCGGGCGTGACGTCGACCAGCACCACCTCGTCGGCCTCGTCGAGCACGGTGTCGGGCACGGTCTCGTGCACGCGCACGCCGGTGATGGCGCCCACGGTGCCGTTGAGGCTTTCCAGGTGCTGCACGTTGAGTGCCGACCACACCTCGATGCCGGCGGCCAGCAGCTCCTGCACGTCCTGCCAGCGCTTGGCGTGGCGCGAGCCGGGCGCGTTGGTGTGGGCGAGTTCGTCGACCAGCAGCACCGCGGGCTTGCGCGCCAGTGCGGCGTCGAGATCGAACTCGGCGAGCGTGCGGCCGCGGTAAGGCACCTCGCGCAGCGGCAGCGTGTCGAGCCCCGCGAGCAGCGCGGCGGTCTCGCTGCGGCCGTGCGTTTCGACCACGCCGATGAGCACGTCGCGCCCGGCCTCGCGCTCGCGCCGGGCGGCGCTGAGCATGGCCCAGGTCTTGCCGACACCGGCACTGGCACCGAAGTAGATGCGCAGCTTGCCGCGCAGCGCGCGCGCCTCGTCGCTGCGCAGTTGCGCGAGCAGGGCGTCGGGGTCGGGGCGGGTCTCGGGCATGGGAGCGCGCAGATTAGCGCATTGGCGGTCCGTTCTTGCGCCGCCGTGAGTGTCGGCGCGCGGTGCGCGACAGCACCCACCAGGCGAAGCCCAGCGGCACGAACAGCGCCGCCATGGCCAGCAGCGCGTGCAGCAGGTCAGTGACCATGGCGCAGGCCGCAGCGCGCGAGGTGATCACGCCAGCTCATGAGCCGGCCGATCTCGCCAGACGGCACGCATTCGATGAGGCGGTGCAGCACCTCGGCATAGCGCGCGGTCGGAAAGCGGATCATCAGCCGCACGCAGGGCGCGTCGCTTTCCTGCGAGCTGCAGGCATGCAGCAGCGGCTCACAGCGCACCACGCCGGCCTCGGCGCAGGCGGCGATGCTGCGGCGCACGCGCAGCGCGTCGGCGCAGCAGACGGTGACGTCGAGCACATGGAACTGCGTCGTGCGCGGCGCGATCGGACTTCGCACGACGGCGACAGGGTGTTCACGGTAGGCGGCATAGGCCATGGTTGTTTTCTCCTCAACGCACCGTCGAAGAAGCATCGAGCGCCAGGTTCAGCGCCAGCACGTTGACGCGCGATTCGCCCAGCACGCCCCACAGCGGCTTCTGGGTGTTCTGCACGATCAACACGTTCACCTGATCGATCGGCACGCCGCGTTCACGCGCCACACGGGCAGCCTGGTAGTGCGCGGCGGCGGGGCTGATGTCGGGGTCGAGCCCGCTGGCCGAGGCCGTGACGAGGTCCACCGGCACCGGCGCGGTGTTGCCCGGGTCGGCCGCGCGCAGCGCCTCGACGCGTGCCTTCACCGCATCGGCCAGCGCGGGGTTCAGCGGGCCCTGGTTGGAGCCGCCCGAGGCGCTCGCGTTGTAGGGCTGCGGCGCGGTGGCCGACGGGCGGCCCCAGAAGTGCTTCGGGTCGCTGAAGTTCTGGCCGATGAGCGCGGAGCCCACGGGCTTGCCGTCGCGCATCACCAGGCTGCCCGCCGCCTGCGACGGGAACAGCGCCTGCGCGGCGCCGGTGACGGCCGCCGGGTAGAGCAGGCCGGTGAATGCGCTCAGCAGTGCGAAGAGCACGAGGGCGGGGCGGACTATGCTGCCGTTGTTGTTTTTCATGGTGAAGAACTCCTCAGACCAGATGGACTGCAACCAGCAGCCAGTCGATCAACTTGATGCCGATGAAGGGAACGAGCAAACCGCCCAGGCCGTAGATGGCGAGGTTGCGGCGCAGCAGCGCGGCGGCGCCCACCGGCCGGTAGCGCACGCCTTTGAGCGCGAGCGGAATCAGGAACACGATGACGAGCGCGTTGAAGATCACCGCCGACAAAATGGCCGACGACGGGCTGGCTAGGCGCATCACGTTGAGCGCACCGAGCTGCGGGTAGGTCGACACGAAGATCGCCGGAATGATCGCGAAGTACTTCGCCACGTCGTTCGCGATCGAGAAGGTGGTGAGCGAGCCACGCGTCATGAGCAGTGCCTTGCCGGTTTCCACCACCTCGAGCAGCTTGGTCGGGTTGGAGTCGAGGTCGACCATGTTGCCGGCCTCCTTCGCAGCCTGCGTGCCGCTGCCCATGGCCACGGCCACGTCGGCCTGCGCGAGCGCGGGGGCATCGTTGGTGCCGTCGCCGGTCATCGCGACCAGCCGGCCTTCGGCCTGGTACTTGCGGATCAGCGCGAGCTTGTCCTCGGGCGTGGCCTCGGCCAGGAAGTCGTCCACGCCGGCCTCGGCCGCGATGGCGGCGGCCGTGAGCTTGTTGTCGCCGGTGATCATCACGGTCTTGATGCCCATGCGGCGCAGCTCGGCAAAGCGGTCGCGGATGCCGGTCTTGACGATGTCCTTGAGCTCGACCACGCCGAGCACGCGGTTGCCTTCGGCCACGGCCAGCGGCGTGCTGCCGCGGCGTGCCGTTTCTTCGGCGGCGCGCAGCATCTCGGCCGGCACGCTGCCGCCCAGCGCTTCGACATGGCGGCGCACCGCGTCGACCGCGCCCTTGCGCAGCACGATGGCATCGACGTCCAGGCTGTTCGGCGCGGCCGGCAGGTCGACACCGCTCATGCGGGTCTGCGCGGTGAAGGGCACGAAGCGCGCGCCTTCGACCGACGCCGCTTCGAGGCCGTCGCGGCGCGCGAGTTCGACGATGCTGCGGCCCTCGGGCGTTTCGTCGGCCAGCGAGGCGAGCATGGCGGCGCGTGCGAGGCGGCCCTTGGGCACGCCGGGCGCGGGCAGGAAGGCGCTGGCCTGGCGGTTGCCGTGCGTGATGGTGCCGGTCTTGTCCAGCAGCAGCACGTCGACGTCGCCGGCGGCTTCCACCGCGCGGCCCGAGGTGGCGATCACGTTGGCCTGCATCATGCGGCTCATGCCGGCCACGCCCACGGCCGAGAGCAGGCCGCCGATGGTGGTCGGGATCAGGCACACGAGCAACGCGACCAGCGCGGTGAGCGACACCACGGTGCCCGCACCCGCGGCCTCGACGCTGAACACCGAGAACGGCAGCAGCGTGACGGTGACCATGAGGAACACGATGGTCAGCGCGACCAGCAGGATGGTCAGCGCGATCTCGTTCGGCGTCTTGTGGCGCTTGGCCGCCTCGACCATGCCGATCATGCGGTCCAGGAACGACTCGCCGGGGTTCACCGAGATGCGCACCACCAGCCAGTCGGACAGAACACGCGTGCCGCCCGTCACCGCCGAGAAGTCGCCGCCCGACTCGCGCACCACGGGCGCCGATTCGCCGGTGATGGCGCTCTCGTCGACCGAGGCCACGCCTTCGATCACTTCGCCGTCGAGCGGGATCACGTCGCCGGCTTCGACCAGCACGACGTCGCCCTTGCGCAGATTCGGCGCCTGCTCCGGCAGCCACGGTGCGCCGTGGTGCGGCTGTTGCTGGTCCTTCAGCTTCTTGGCCCAGGTGTCCTTGCGCAGGCCGCGCAGCGAGGCCGCCTGCGCCTTGCTGCGGCCTTCGGCCAGCGCTTCGGCGAAGTTGGCGAACAGCACGGTGAACCACAGCCAGATGGTCACGGCCAGCACGAAGGCAGGCTGCATGCCGGTATCGCCCGGAAAGCTCAGCGCATGCACCCACAGCAGCGTCGTGAGGATGCTCCCGATGTAGACGATGAACATCACCGGGTTGCGCCACTGGGTGCGCGGGTTCAGCTTGGCGAAGGCGCCCCACAGCGCGGGCTTGACCAGTGCTGCGTCGAACAGCGAGAGGGAGGTTTTGGTTTTGACAGTCATGGTGCGCTCCTTCTTATTTCCAGAGCACGAGGTGTTCGACGATCGGGCCCAAGGCCAGCGCCGGCACGTAGTTGAGCAGGCCGACCAGCAGCACGGTGCCGATCAACAGGAAGACGAACAGCGGGCCGTGCGTGGGCAGCGTGCCGCTGGTGACGGGCAGGCGCTTCTTGGCGGCCAGCGCGCCGGCAATGGCGAGCACCGGCACGATCATCGCGAAGCGCCCGAGCCACATCGCCAGGCCGAGCAGGCCGTTGTAGAACGGTGTGTTGGCCGACAGGCCCGCGAAGGCGCTGCCGTTGTTGTTGGCGGCCGAGGTCAGCGCGTACAGCACCTCCGAGAAGCCATGCGCGCCGGGGTTGGCAATGCCGACCTTGCCCGCGCCCGCACTCACCGCCAGCGCCGTGCCCGCCAGCACCAGCACCGGCGTGACCAAGATGGCGATGGAGATCAGCTTCATCTCGCGCACCTCGATCTTCTTGCCGAGGTACTCGGGCGTGCGCCCGATCATCAGGCCCGCGATGAACACCGCGAGCATGGCGAACACCAGCATGCCGTACAGGCCGCTGCCGACGCCGCCAAAGACGACCTCGCCCAGCTGCATCAGCACCATGGGGACCATGCCGCCGATGGGGGTGAGCGAGTCGTGCATGGCGTTCACCGCGCCGCACGAAGCGGCGGTGGTCACGGCGGCGAAGAGGGCCGAGGCGTCGATGCCGAAGCGCACTTCCTTGCCTTCCATGTTGCCGCCGCTTTGCAGCGCGCTGGCCACCTGGTCCACGCCCAGCGGGCCCAGCAGCGGGTTGCCGGCCTGCTCGGCGGGCGTGACGGCCAGCACGGCCACCACGAACAGCACCGTCATCGCCGCGAGCACGGCCCAGCCCTGGCGCAGGTCGCCGACCACGCGGCCGAAGGCGAAGCACAGCGCCGCCGGGATCAGGAAGATCGCCAGCATCTCCAGCAGGTTGCTGAACGCGGTCGGGTTCTCGTAGGGGTGCGCCGAGTTGGCGTTGAAGAAGCCGCCGCCGTTGGTGCCGAGCATCTTGATCGCTTCCTGCGAAGCGACCGGGCCCATGGCCAGCGTCTGCGTGGGGGTGGTGGCGTCTTCCATCGCAGGGGCGCCCTTGTCGTCCTTCAGCGGCTGGCCGTCGGGGCCGTTCTTCGGTTGCTGGAAGGCCGTGGCTTCGATCGTCTGCACGCTCTTGTAGGCATCGAAGTTCTGGATCACGCCCTGCCCCGCCAGGCACAACGCGAGCACGAACGAGATCGGCAGCAACACCCACAGCGTGACGCGCGTCACGTCGGCCCAGAAGTTGCCGACCAGGCCCTTGCCGTCGCCGCGGCGCGCAAAGCCGCGCACCAATGCGAAGGCCACCGCGATGCCGGTGGCGGCGGACAAAAAGTTCTGCACCGCCAACCCGAGCATCTGCGTGAGGTAGCTCATGGTCGACTCGCCGCCGTAGCCCTGCCAGTTGGTGTTGGCGACGAAGCTCACCGCCGTGTTGAAGGCCGAGTCGGGCGACACCGCGCCCATGCCGGCCGGATTGAACGGCAGGCCGCCCTGCAGGCGCTGCAGGGCATAGAGAAAGATCGCACCGATGGCGTTGAACGCCAGCAGCGCCAGCGCATAGCGCAGCCAGTGCATCGACTGCTCGGGCTGCGTGCCCGCGAGCCGGTACAGCGGCGCTTCGACGCGCTGCATCCAGCGCGGCACGCGCTCGGCGCACAGCGCGGCCAGCAGCTTGCCCAGCGGCCAGGCCAGCACCAGCAGCGCGCCAAGAAAAAGGGCCAGCAAGACCCAGGCCGAGGTTTCCATGTCAGAACTCCTCGGCGCAGATCAGCGCGAACACCAGGTACGCGAACAGGACCACGGCGACCAGCGCGCCGAAGCCGTACAGGACTTCGAGGCCGATCACGATGCATCCCCCGGCGTGCGCGTTGCATCAACGCCCGCGTGCGGCTTCTGCGGCCCTTCGAGCCGGTTCAGCCCGACGACCATGGCCGCCACCACGACCCACAGCGCCAGCAAGGCGCCCATCCAGACGATGTCCATTCATCACTCCTGCAAACAAGATGAAAGGAGTCTCGGCAGGCGTGCGTAAAACCGGGGGAAAGAGTGAGTAGGGGCCCGTAAAGAAAGCGTAAAAACGCCGGCAACGCAGAGGGTGAGGCCCGCCTGATGCGTCGCGTCGAATGCCTCGGCGAGTTCCAGCAAGGGGCCGGGCCCATTCAAACAGCCGAGGCTGTTGCCGATGGCGCGGCCCTGTCAGTCCACCTGCCGGGGATACCCGATCTCGGCGATGTCATTTTCGAGCGACGCCATGTCGAGGTCAGGATTGAATCGCCGGACCAGCGCATCGCTGAGCGGTTGGTGCCGATAGATCGCCTCGACATCGCCCAGGTCGAGGTCGCGTTCGTAGTAGTCAGCCGCGAATTCGACGTACTGCTCGGGCCGGCCGGCGAGGATGCCAAGCAGCTCGGCGGAGCCATCCGGATCCGCCCCCGGCGGAAGCTCGACCGGGCCGCAAGTCCAGCGTTCTTCATGGCTCAGGCGCCAGAGACAGAAGGTGCTGTCGCTGGTTGTGAACGCCGGCTCTTCCAGCAGGTTGGCGTGGAACTCCGCCGGCAGTCGTTCGAAGATTCCGGGCCATGGCGTCCCCGGCCGGAATGCCGGAGCCTCGTGCGCAAGCCCGTGGAGCGCGGCGCCGGCCTGGCAGAAGATGGCAAACCAATGATCGCCCGAACCATTGCGCATCGATGCCATCGCCGCCTCATCCGACCACGCGGCGTTGAACGCGTAGTACCGGTACTCCCACTCCGGCGAGAGCATGGCGTCGAGCATTGCAAGAGACTGGGTCAGTCGCTTCAACGTCGGAATGTCTGGAAGCGCCTTCAGGTTTCTCGTCGAGAGGGTCATGCGGGGGCGAAGTTGGTGGGGATGTACGCGCATGCTATCTGCCGATCGGGTCGGGTGCATGCCTGGCGCCCGGACGCTACAGCGCACAGATTCACTTCCGCTACACCCCGGACGGAGGCCCTGTCCATGACATCTACGACCCGGTGGTCATGGACGTGGAGCGCTGATTCCGGGCGAGTGACAGGCTCAGTGCGCCATCCACCGCCCGTCATCACGCCGGCTGAGGAAGTAGCCGGCGCGGCCGACGCCCGGGTCGTCGATTGATTTCTCGTTGACGATGTCCATCTCGGCGCGCGCGATCAGCCAGGTGCCGCCCTGCTTGCCGTTGGACCATTGGAAGCGGTGGAAGCGCGCGTCGGAGCCGATGTAGAAGGTGTGCTGCAGCGGCGACGCGCCGTAGTTGCGGAACGCGGTGACGGGAATCTGCTGCGTCTCGCGGGCGCTGCCGCATCCCGCCAACCCCGTCGCAACGAGAAGCGCCGCGACCGCAAGGGCCGCGACGCTGCCGCGCGAAAGAACCCGCGCGGTGCCCATGGCCCGGGTCAGCGGCCGAAGCCGCGGTTGTACGAACCCACGGCGGAGTTGTAGTAGCTCACGATGTTCTTGTACGTCGACGGGAACTTGCTGTCCTTGAACGTGCGCCATTGGCCGATCATGTTCAGCAGGCTGCCGTGCAGCGACTCGTAGTTGTAGTTGGGCGCCTTGCCTGCTTCCCCCTTGGCCTTGGCTGCGGCCTTGGCCTCTTCCAGCGCCTTGGAGAGGTCTTCCAGCGAAGCCTGCAACTCGGTGGCCGCCGCATCGACCTTGGCGACGGCGTCCTTGTTCTTCAGGCCGTCGATCTGGTCGAGGCCGTTGACGAACTTCTTGGCCACCGCCATCGAGGCCAGCGTGTGGTAGTTGAGCATGTCGCCCTCGGCCTTGAGCTTGGCCATGCGTTCGGTGCGCGACGCCTCCTGCACGCGGTCCAGCTCGCTGCCCAGCGTGTCGATGCTGGCCAGCAGGCCCTTGAAGGCGGCGTTCATGTCGGCGTCGGCCGCGCGGCCCTTGACCCACTTGTCTTCGAGAAAGCTCTTGGACCGGTAGTACGGGTCCATCGGCGTCCAGACGGCGACGAGCTTCTCGCCCGTGGCCACCACGCCGTCGACGGCCGCGTCGAGCGCCGCGTCGCCCGAACCGTCGGCGCGTGCCTTCTTCAGGTCGTCCACGATGGACTGCACATCGGAAGGGCTGCCATAGAACGAGTTCCCGCTCGGCGACTTGCCGTTCACGTTCATCTGCACGTAGCTCTTGTACTTGGCACCCACGCTGCGGTTGTCGTCGATGAGCCGGTTGTAGCCCTGGCTGTAGGTGGTGCGGGCCGCGGCCTGCACGCGGGCCGGGTCCTTGGCGGGCTGGGTCTTGCCCGATGCGGACGGCGATGGCGAGGCTGCCGCCGGCGTCGGCTTGTTGTCTTCCTTGCAGGCCGCGAGCACGGCACAGAAGCAAAGGCTCAAGGCAAACAGGCGCGTGCGCGCCGATCGGTTGTTGTGCGCAGTCATGGCGCTCTCCCTCGGTTGTGGTTGTTCGGTGCCGCGCCCGTCGATGAAGGCCATCGTTCGCAGCGGCATCAGGTGCGGAAAATGATAGCCAGCGCCACCGCGCCCGATCGTCGCGAACGCGCGAAAAACGCCCCGCGCACCGAACTAAATTGTGAGGATTCGCTTCAAGGCATGCCCTGAAAAATCAGAGCGTGCGTTCGAGCTGCCAGGCTTGGTACTTCAGGCTTACCACCGCACCGATCACGATGCCCGCGATGGCCGGCAGGCTCGCGATGCTCAACGTCGACAGCGCACTCAGGCCCTGCCCGATGGTGCAGCCCATGGCCGTGACGCCGCCGATGCCCATGAGCACCGCGCCCGTCGCGTGGTGCGCGAGGTCGCCGGTGCCGGCGAAGCCTTCCCAGCGGAATTCGCGCGACCACAGCGCATGCAGCGCGGCGCCCACCACCACGCCGGCGACCGACACGATGCCCAGCGTGAGCCGTTTGTTGACGTCGCTGTAGAACATGAGCCAGTCGAGCGCGTAGGCCACCGGCGTCACGAAGCTCAGCGCTTCGGCGCGGCCGGAGTTGGTGGCGAGGAACACGTGCTCGAGCGTGAGCGGATGCTCCTCGACCACCGCCCAGTGGCCGCTGAGCCACCATGCACCGACGACCAGCGCGCCGATCAGCATGCCGCCGACGAGGCTGCGCACGTCGCGCGTCTCGCGGCCCCATGCGGCCCACACGAGCAGCGCGCCGCCGAGCACCAGGCCGAGCGCCAGGCGCAGCGAGGCCGCGTTCAATTGGAAAGACGCGGCCAGCACATCGGGTAGCGAGGCATTCATCGCCAGGTCGATGTGCACCGCATCGACGGTCGCGACGCGCAGCACCGCGGTGATGCCCTTCAGCGTGGCGAAGGCCGACACGCCCATGAGCACCAGCACCACCAGCGCCTTGAGGCTGCCGCCGCCCAGGCGCACCAGCGTCTTGTTGCCGCAGCCCGAGGACAGCACCATGCCCACGCCGAACAGCAGGCCGCCGACGAGCGCGGCGAGCCAGAGGATCTGGTGCGAGGCGTAGAGCGTGCGGTCGGCATCGACGAGCCCCGCGAACACGAGCGCCGAGAAGCCGATGAGCGCGACGCCGCCGGCCGCGGCCCACTGCTTCACGCGCGTCCAGTCGCCCAGCGCCACCACGTCGCTGATCGCGCCCATGGTGCAAAAGCGCGTGGCACGCGCGACGGCGCCGAACACCGCCGACAGCACGAAGGCCGCCACGAGCGCGAGCGTGGTGAGAAGGGAAAGCTGCGCGATGGACATGCCCCGATTCTAGGGAGCGACCCCGCGCGTGCGGGGCCCCATTCAGCCCAGGCCGGGGTTCGGCGCGATGTTCTTCAGCACGGGTTCGTCGAGCCGGCGCGTGGTCACCACCTTGCGCGACTTCAGCCACGGCTCGATGACCTCCCACACCGGCTTGTTGCCGGCGGTGCGCGCCTCTTCGCTCACGGGCGCCCAGCCCGCGACCTTGTAGCTGCGATTGGCGTCGATGGGCTTGCCGCCCAGGCGCATGTCCTGGATGCGCTGGCCCATGGCGGCGGTCGGGTCGCAGGTGTATTGCAGCCCGCCCACGCGCACCATGTCGCCGCCCTGCTGGTAGTAGGGGTCGGGGTTGAAGAGGTTGTCGCAGACGTCTTCGAGCACGGTCTTGAGCGTCTCGCCGGTCATCTGCGTCACCGTCGCGTACGAGTACGTGGTGGCCGTCATGTCCATCAGCCACTCGCGCGTGATCGCCTGGCCGGGCAGCAGCGAGGTGCCCCAGCGGAAGCCGGGCGAGAAGGCGATGGGCGCGTCCTGCACTTCCATGAGCGCGTCGAGCAGCAGCTGGTCGCCGGTGCCGTTGAAGTTGCCGCGCCGGTACAGCGCGCCGTCGGTGTGCGCGAGGGTTTCCGCCAGCTTGGCTTCGTAGGGCGCGCGCACGCGGGTGATGAGCGCGTCCATCTCCTTGTCGGCCGGGATCAGGTCGGAGAACACGGGCAGCAGGCGGTAGCGGAAGTCGCTCACCTTCTTGCCCTTGACGTCGAAGTCGATCACGCCGAGGAACTTGCCGTTGGAGCCGCCGTTGACCACGATGGTCTTGCCGCCCGCGTTGCTCACCAGCGTGGGCATGGGCGTGCCGTCGTGCGTGTGGCCGCCCAAGATGGCGTCGATGCCGGTGACGCGGCTGGCCATCTTGAGGTCGACGTCCATGCCGTTGTGCGACAGCACCACCACCACCTGCGCGCCCTTGCCGCGCGCCTCGTTCACCACGCGCTGCAGGTTGTCGTCCTGGATGCCGAAGGTCCAGTCAGCCACCATGTAGCGCGGGTTGGCGATGGGCGTGTAGGGGAAGGCCTGGCCGATGATGGCGCAGGGCACGCCGTTGATCTCGCGCATCACATACGGCTTGAACACCGGGTCGCCGAAGTCGGCGGTCTTGACGTTCTGCGCCACGAACTCGACCTTGCCCGCAAAGTCCTTCTCGATGATCTGCTGCACCCGCGCCATGCCGTAGGTGAACTCCCAGTGCCCGGTCATCACGTCGACGCCGAGCAGCTTGCAGGCGTCGACCATGTCCTGCGCGTCGGTCCACAGCGAGGTGGCCGAGCCCTGCCAGGTGTCGCCGCCGTCGAGCAGCAGCGCGCCGGGGCGGCTGGCCTTGAGCTGTTTCACCAGCGTGGCCAGGTGCGCGAAGCCGCCGACCTTGCCGTAGCGCTGCGCGGCCTTGTCGAAGTCGAGGTAGGTGAGCGCATGCGCCATGCGCGTGCCGGGCTTCACGCCCGCAGCCTTCAGCAAATGTTCGCCGACGAGGTGCGGCACCTTGCCGCGCATGTTCCCCACGCCGATGTTGACCCCCGGTTCGCGGAAGTACAGCGGCTTGAGCTGCGCATGGCAGTCGGTCATGTGCAGCATCGACACGTTGCCGAAGGCCGGCACGGTGTACATGCCGTCGAGGCCGGCGGCCATGCTGCTGCCGTGGCGGCCCAGGCCCAGGCCGGCGACAGCGCCGGCACCGAGCATCTGGACGAACTCGCGCTTGGAAAGGTTCATGAAGAGAGAAGCCGGGCGTTCAGCGGTTGACGGGAGACTGGGGGTCGAGCAGCAAGCCCATCACGTCGCGGATCTGCTTCTCGTTGAGGATGCCGGAATGGCCGACGCGCGGCATGTTCGAGCAGGCGTTGTAGGCGCGCGCGTTCCACAGCTTGCCCCAGGTGTATTCGACGATGGGCTTGGACGCGGCGCTGGCCGGGTCGCTCACGCCGCGCAGCTTGCCGTAGTGGTACAAGCTGGGGCCGAGCGTGCCGAAGGAGATTTCTTCCTTCGACATCTGGTGGCAGTTGTAGCAATTGCCGCCGTTGGCGGCATTGGCCGCGTCGGTCCAGGTGAGGCCGCGGCCGTTCTGCGCGATCTTCTCGCCCTCGCGCCAGTCGCCGACAAACTTGCCGTCGGACGGCCAGCGCACGGTCTTCATGTTGGCGGCTTCGATCTCCTTGGTGCGCTGCTCATCGAGCGGCTTGCCGCTGGCCTCGGCTTCGCTGCACGCGAGGTTGGCCGGGTCTTGCACGAGGCGGTCGACCTTGGCGATGCCCTGGTCGCGGAAGGAACGCTGCAGCGCGTCGGCGGTGAGCTTGTCGAGCTCGGCGGCGCTGTCGACGGACGCGCAGCCGAACACGGTGAGCGCGCAGGCCACGGCGGCCAGGCCGAAGAAGTGATCTGATTTCATGGGCGTGGCTCCTTCAGCGCTTGATGGCGGGCGCGGTGGTCTTGCCGCCCTTGCCGTTGACGCCCATGTACACGGCCAGTGCCACGGTCACGTCGCTGGCGTAGCCCGGGTACGGAAAGCGCTGCTGGCGGAAGCAGTCGTTCAGTCGACGCTGCATGCCCCACAGCTCGCCCGACGACACGCGGTACGCCGGCCAGGCGCCGAAGCCTTCACCGGCGCCGGGGTTCTTCGTGAGGTTGGGAAGGTCTTGCAGGCGGATGCGCTTGCCGTCGGCACCGTGGCAGGTGGCGCAGGCAAAGTCGTGCGGGCCGGCGCGCAGGAAGAACAGGCGCTTGCCCACTTCGTAGGCGCGGCGTTCGCTCGCGTGCGACTGCGGCAGGTTCAGCGGCAGGCCTTTCGATTCGGCCGAGATCCATGCCACCAGCCCCTCGAGGTTCTTCTGCTCGCCCTGGCCGAACGGCGTCTTGGCGATGGCGGCGGCGTCGAAGCCCTGCAAGGTTTCCATGCAGGTGAGCAGGCGCGACTCCATGTCCTGCACGCGGCCGGTGTCGGGAAAGTAGCGCGGCAGTTCGGCGAACGCGCCCTTCACCACGCCCGGGCCCTTGCCGAGGTCGCACTTCTCCATCGACGCGCCCTTGGGGCCGCGCTTCTGTTTCCAGAGGTCTTCGCCCTTGGCCTCGAACAGTTCGGCGGGGTTGCCGTCCTGCAGCAGCGCGCGGTACTCGGCGATGCCTTCGGCCGTGGTCTTCTGCGCCGCGGCGGGCAGTGCGATGCTGCCGGCCAGCACCAGCAGGCTCAGGCATGTGGTTGTCCTCATGGGGCCGCCTTTTTTTCTCGTGGGGAACACAACACGCGAGCGAGCGCCCGCGTGGGCGAAGAAAGCGTCAGCTGACGGTGGCTTCGTCGGTGCGGGTGTCGCCGCGGTTGTCCTTCCAGGTCACGGCGATCTTGTCGCCGGCCTTCGCGCCCTTCAGCGTGAACTGCATGAAGGGGTTCTTCGACACCGCCGGGCCCCAGTCGGCCGTGAGCACGGTCTTGCCGTTGAGCGAGGCCGTGACCTCCTGGATGAACCAGGCGGGGATGGTCTTGCCGGCGGCGTCCTTGCGCTGGCCGGTTTCCATTTCGTGCGCCATGAGGATGCGCACGGTCGTCTTGTCGCCCGCGGCCTGGGCGCGGATGCGCATGGGATCTGCCATGGTGGTCTCCTTCTTCTCGTCGTGTTCTGTGTGTGAAGCCCGTCGCTCAGCCGCCGCAGCCGCCGAGCGTGACCTTGACTTCCTTCTTGGCGAAGAGCGCCTTGCCGTCGTTCATGACCGCGATCGCGTACACGTCGGACGACTGGCCCAGCTTGGCGCGCGTGGTGAAGTTCGACTCGACGAACTCCGAGGTGTTGAAGATCGCGACCACGGCGTTGGGGTTCTTCTCGACCAGCAGCATGAGCTGCTTCACGCCGGGCAGCGCGGTGGCCACGCTGAGCGGCACCACGGCGCCGTTCTCGGCGATGTCGGGGCCGGTGATGGTGACGTCCTTGCTCTCGGTGGGCGCGCCGGTGACGCCGACGGCCTTGAGCGCGTCGGCCACGCTCTTGGCGTCGAAGGCGTCTTTCGAATAGGCGAGGGCGGTGGCGGGGAGCCAGCCGGCGGTGGCCGCCAGGCCTGCGAGGGCGGCGGACTGCGTGAGCATCTGTCTGCGGTTTTTCATGGGGTTGTCTCCTGTCGAATCATGGTCCGGCGCTGTCGGCGAGCCAGCGTGCGATGGCCTTGGCATCATCGTCGCCGAGGGTCTGCGGCGGCATCGGGATCGCCCCCCAGACGCCGGTGCTGCCCGCCTTGATCTTCTGCAGCAGGTGGTCGGTCTGGCCGGGGTACTTTTTCGCGATGTCCGAGAAGGCGGGGCCGACGAGCTTTTGCGTCATGCCATGGCAGGCGGTGCAGCTGTTCTTCTCGAGCAGCGCCACGGGCACTTTCGGTGCGGCAGCCGGTGCGCTGGTCTTCACTGCAGCAGCGGGTGCGGCGGTGGCGATGCCGCGCTGCGCACCCACCAGCCGGTTCTGGTCGGCGAGGTTGCCGTGGCTGCCGCGCGCATGCGGCGGCAGTTGCGCGACGGACGACGCCGCCGGCACGCAGTCGCGCATGCAGGCCACGGCCGACACGTCGGGCTTGGCCGCGCGGCCGAACTCGCTGCCGGGCCACATCGCGTGCGCGGTGGTGCCGCCGTTGCGGTTGGGCATGCGGGCCTGCACCTCGCGGATGTTCTTGTCGGACAGCGTGAAGTCGTCGGGCACGATGCCGCCGAGGTTCAGCATGTAGGCGGTGACGGCGTACACGTCGTCGGGCGTCAGCGACTTGGGCTGGTTCCACGGCATGGCGCGGTACACGTAGTCCCACACGGTCGACAGGCTCGTGACCTTCATCAGCGTGGTGCGGCCCGGGAACGCCGGGTCTTTCAGGCGCGCGACGTGGCCGCTCTTGATGTCTTCTGCGGTGGTGCCGCCGACGATAGGGCTGAACACCTGGTTCGATTCGCCGAACACGCCGTGGCAGGAGGCGCACTTGCCTTCCCACAGGTCCTGCCCGCGCGTGACGGAGCCCGAGCCGGGCGGCAGGCCCTTGAAGTCGGGGCGCACGTCGATGTCCCACGCGGCCACTTCCTTGGGCGTGGCGTCGCGGCCGATGCCGGCATAGCCTGCTGTCTTGGGCTGCGCCCATGCGGCTGCACCGCATGCGAGAACGAGCAACAGCAGCGCGCGCTTAGGAAAGCTGGACATTCGCCACCTCCCCGTTCGCCTGCACCTGCCACGACTGGATGGCGTTGTTGTGATAGATCGATCGCGTGCCACGCACCGCGCGCAGCTGCTTGTAGCTGGGCTGCACGTAGCCGGTGTCGTCCATCGCACGGCTCTGGATGATGGCGGGCGTGCCGTCCCACACCCAGTCGATGTTGAAGCGCGTGAGGCACTTCGAGAGCACGGGCGATTCGAGCCGCGCGGTGCGCCAGTTGCGCCCGCCGTCCACGCTCACGTCCACGCGCTTGACCTTGCCGCGGCCCGACCATGCGAGGCCGGTGATGTTGTAGAAGCCCTTGTCGAGCAGCATCTGCCCGCCCGATGGCGTGGTCACGACGCTCTTGCATTCCTGGATGCTGGTGTACTGGCGGTGCTGGCCGTCGGGCATCAGGTCGACGTAGTGCACGGTCTCGTCCTTGGCGCCGTAGGGCTGGTCGCCGAGTTCGATGCGGCGCAGGTACTTGACCCAGCTCACGCCCTGTACGCCCGGCACCACGAGCCGCAGCGGGTAGCCCTGCTCGGGCCGCAGCATCTCGCCGTTCTGGCCGTAGGCCACGAGCACCTCGCCCGAGCGGATGAGGCTCATGGGAATGGTGCGCGTCATCGACGAACCGTCGGCGCCCTCGGCCAGCACGAAGCGCTCGCCCTTGAGGTCGGCGCCCGCCATCTCGAGCAGCGTGATCAGCGGCACGCCAGTGAACTCGCTGCACGACAGCATGCCGTGCGTGTACTGGGCCGTGGGCACGGCGACGTTGCCCCACTCCATGCCGGTGTTGGCGCCGCACTCGATGAAGTGAAAGCGCGACACCGAGGGCAGGCGCATCAGCTCGTCGAGCGTGAAGACCTTCGGCGTCTTCACCATGCCGTTGACCATCAGGCGGTGCTTGGACGGATCGATGTCCCACCAGCCCTGGTGGTGCCGCTCGAAGTGCAGGCCGCTGGGCGTGACGATGCCGAACAGCGACTGCAGCGGCGCGAACGACACCGAGGCCTGCGCGGTCGGCGTGAGCCCCGGGCTCTGGCGGCGCTGCACGTTGGCTTCGTATTTGGAAGGCTTGCCGTAGCCGTCAGTGACGACCGGCTGGCCGAGGCCCGTGCTGTGCGCGGGCAGGTTCAATATCGCGGGGTCGCCGTCGCCCACGGCGGTGCGCGTTTGCGCAAGCGCGGACGACGTGGCCGCCGTGCCTGCAACGGCGGCCGCGAAGGCGTTGCGGATGAAGTCGCGCCGCCCCTTGCCGGCTTCGGCGAAGACGGCGCGCACGCCCTGTGCGTCGAGAAAGTTCTCGGGTGCCTTGCGCACCTGCCCGGTCTGCTGGATGCTGCCGCTCATCGCGTCGCGTCCGTGGGCCTTACTTGGCGCCGCCCAACACCCAGGCGGCCAGCGCCTTGGCATCGGCCTCGCTCATCGCGGGCTGCGCGGGCATGGGCACGGCGCCCCACTTGCCGGTGCTGCCCTTCTGGATGCTCGCGGTGAGCGCGGCGAGCGCGTCGGCCTGGCCGGTGTACTTCTTCGCGACGTCGAGGTAGGCCGGGCCGACCAGCTTCTTGTCGACAGCGTGGCAGGCGAGGCAGGCGTTCTTCTGGGCCAGCTCCTTGTTGGCAAGGGCCGGTGTCGACAGCAGCAAGGCGGTGACAGCAACGGCGAGCGACGGCAACAGCAACTTCAATTCGGTCTCCTCGAAACGCGCCCCGAAGCGGCCGGTTTCATCGTTAAATAAGTAAATCGTTATGTATTGATTTTAGGGACGAACGTGAACAAGGGAAGGGCTTTGCTCTTGGGGGAAACCCGTTCGGTTTCGCCATGCATAACGTCAACTGCGGACGGCGGTGCGCGCTTGCTGCAGGCGTGCGTCGAGGTAGGCGCCGTAGAAGTCCGAGTCGCCGCCGGTCAGGCGCTCGGCGACCTCGCGGCCGTTGCGGCCGAAGAAGAGCACGGTCGGCGCGACGCTGACGTGCCACGCCTTGATGAGCGCGTCGTGCGTGCGCGTGGCGCCGTCGAAGTCGCGCACGGTGCGTTGATCACGAAAGTCGATCTGCACCACGGGCAGGCCCGCAGCGAGTTCGGGCATGAGGTAGTGCTCGCGCGCGATCTTGCAGAAGGGGCAGCCCTGCAGGCTGGCCATGACGACCAGCGGTTGCGCGCGGGCCAGCGCCGCGGCGAGCGCGCCGGCCAGCGAGGCAGGCGCGGGCAACTGCACATCGGCCGCATGCACGGCCACTGGCGCGACGCACCACGCGGCGAGGCCCGCAACGAGCTGCCGGCGCGTGCGCTCGCCGCTCATCGCGCTTCCTGCTCCAGCAGCAGGTAGGTGTTGTAGGCGTTCATGCGGTTGGCCACCTTGAACAGCGGCCAGGCCTCGAAGCGCGACCAGTCGGTGGCGGCGTAGGCCTCGTCGAAGGGCGTCATCTCGGTGGCGGCCTTCTGCATCGCGCCGCGCAGGAAGACGAGGTAGTCGCGCGTCTGCCGCAGGTCTTGCGCCGGGTCGTCCGATGCGGGGCCGTGGCCCGGCACGATGGTGCGTGCGTCGAGCGCGAGCAGCGCGTCGAGCGACGCGATCCAGTGCCGGCTGTCGGCCGAGCCCACGTAGGGCGTGCGGTTGCGGAACACGATGTCGCCGGTGAACAGCACCTTCTGCTGCGGCAGGAAGATGGCCAAGTCTTCGGGCGTGTGCGCGGGGCCGGCGGGCTGGATCACGAAGCGCGTGCCGCCAATCGTCAGTTCGGTGCGCCCGTCGATCCACACATCGGCCGGCACCAGGCGCGTGCGCTCGTCGATCCACGGTGCGAGTTCCTGGCGCGAGGCCTCGAGCCGCAGCCGCGCGGTGTCGGACGTGAGGTAGGTCTTGCCTCGCGCGTGCGCCACGATCTGCGCGCCCAGCGCCTTGAACACCTGCAGGCCGTAGATGTGATCGGCGTGGTAGTGCGTGAGGATGACGTGGCTGATCGGCTTGGGCGTGAGCTTGCGGATCTCTTCCACCATGCGCTCGGCAACGGCGGGCGAGCCGAGCGCGTCGATCATCACGACGCTGTCGCGCGTGACGACGAAGCCGGCGTTGGAGATGAAGTTCTGGTTCTCCTTCGAGCCCAGCGCGGGGATGCCCTGCACGTAGTAGATGTCGGGCGCCACCGGCAGCGGGCGGATCTCGGGGGCGGCGAACGCAGCACTGGCGCTCAGCCAGAGCGCCGCGCACATCAGCAGCGCCTTCGCGCGAACGGCGGTGGGCCGGCACGGGAACATCGTGGGTCGTCTCCTGCGGGCTCGGCGGCGAGGGCCGCGGGCTTGCCCGGCTGTAAATATAAGCAGAAGATGATATTTTGCGGGCAACGACAACAGCCAGAGGGTTTCCCCATGAGACACGCATTCATCGCTTTCCTGCTCGCCATGGTCGCCACGTTCGCGGGCGCGCAGGAGACCAAGGTGGTCTACCACGTGAACACCGGCGTGGAGAGCAGCGCCGCCATCCTGGCGAACATCACGAACCACCTGAACGCGGACCCGAAAGCGAAGATCGTCGTGGTCACGCACGGCCCCGGCATCGACTTCCTGCTGAGCGATGCGAAGGACAGCCGGGGCCGCGAGTTCAGCGGCCCCGTGAGCGCATTGGCCGGGCGCGGCGTGGAGTTCAAGGTGTGCAACAACACGCTGACCACGCGCAACATCGACGCGGGCAAGCTGCTGATGGAAACCAAGGTGGTGCCCTCGGGCGTGGCCGAGGTGGCGCGGCTGCAGGCGAAGGAAGGCTACGTCTACCTGAAGCCCTGAGGCGCGAAAGCCGGCTGATGCCGGCCTTCTTCTCTTCTGCTTATTCCTGCTCGATGGCGATCTGCACGCAGATGCTGCGGCACAGCGCCACCACGGTCTCGTTCGCGATGCTGTAGTAGATGCTCACGCCGTCGCGGCGTCGCGCGAGCACGCCCGCCTGGTAGAGCGTGTTCAGGTGCTGCGACATGTTGGGCTGCGTGGTGTCGATCTGCGCGAGCAGCTCGCTCACGTTCTTCTCGCCGTTGCACAGCAGGCTCACGATCTTCAGCCGCATGGGCGCGGCCATGGCCCGGAACAGGTCGGCGGCCATGTCGAAGACCTCGTCCTCGGTGACAGCCGCGGACTTCTTACGGGGTTTGGTGGCCATGCTGAATAGGTTCATGCGCAGGTCGCAATGTACATCGGCCCTTGGCGGCGCGAGCGATGTCCCGGCGGCCGTATGGCGATTGCACGCCGGCGCCGCGTCACAAAAGCGACGCGCTGCCCGTCTTCGGGTTGCGGGGATGTCCCCGCGCAACCACCCGGAGCACCCACCATGCACGCCACGCCAAAGATAGCCCTGCCCTATCGGGGCCATTGCCACGTCTTTCTCGACAGCGTTCGGACGCGATTTAATAATCAAAGTACTTTCTTTGATAAAAAAGCAGGTTGCGTATGAACAAACAATCCAGGACCTGGCTCGGCGCCGGTCTCACGGTCGCGGTGCTGGGCGCGGCGGGCTACGGGTTCGTGGCGAAGTTCCAGCCGGCCCATGCACAGGGCGGCGCCATGCCGCCGGCCAAGGTGGCGGTGGCCCCCGCACGGCAGACCGAGATGGCGCGCTTTCTCGGCGGCATCGGCACGCTGGAGGCCAACCGGCAGGTCGAGGTGCCGGCCGAGGTGGAGGGCCGGGTCGCGAAGATCCTTTTCACGCCGGGCGCGCAGGTGCGTGCCGGCCAGCTGCTGGTGCAGCTGAACGACGCGCCCGAACAGGGCGACCTCGAACGGCTGCGCGCCCAGCAGGCCAATGCCAGGGCCCTGCTCGAGCGCACGCGCCGCCTGCTGCCGCAGCAGGCCGCCACGCAGGAGCAGATGGAACAGGCGCAGGCCGCCTTCGACCAGGCCAGCGGCGAGCTGCGGCGCGTGCAGGCGCTCATCGAGCAGAAGCACATCCGGGCGCCGTTCGACGGCGTGCTGGGCATCCGCAAGGTCAACCTCGGCCAGTTCGTGCGCGCCGGCGATGCGCTGGTGTCGCTCACCGATGCGCGCACGCTGTTCGCCAACCTCACGCTGCCCGAGAACGCGCTGCCGGCACTGCGGCGCAACCAGGCGGTGGCGCTCGCGGTCGATGCCTACCCGGGCCGCGTGTTCCCCGCCAAGCTCAGCGCCATCGAGCCCATGATCGGCAGCGACACGCGCACCGTGCGGCTGCAGGCCACGGTCGACAACGCCGACGGCGCGCTCACGCCCGGCATGTACGTCAACGCCAAGGTCGCACTGCCCGCGCGCGCCGACGCCATCGCGGTGCCTGAAACCGCCATCACCTACAGCACGCACGGCGACTCGGTGTTCGTGGTGCGCGCCGGCGAAAAAGGCGACGGCTTCTCGGTGCAGCAGGTGTTCGTGAAGACCGGCGAGCGGCAAGACGGCCTGGTCGTCGTCGAGCAAGGCCTGAAGGCCGGCGAGCAGGTCGTCACCTCAGGCCAGCTGCGCCTGTACAACGGCGCCGCCGTGGCCCCGGCCGCGAAGGACACGCTGGCCCTGCAGGACGCGAAGTCATGAAGTTCACCGACCTCTTCGTGCGCCGGCCCGTGCTGGCGCTGGTGGTGAGCACGCTCATCCTTTTGCTCGGCGCGCGCGCGCTGGTCGACCTGCCGGTGCGCCAGTACCCGCTCACCGAGAGCACCACGCTCACCATCACCACGCAGTACCCCGGCGCTTCGCCGGAGCTGATGCAGGGCTTCGTCACGCAGCCCATCGCGCAGGCGGTGGCGACCATCGAGAACGTCGACTACCTGTCGTCGTCGTCCACGCTGGGCCGCAGCGTGATCAGCGTGCGCATGAAGCTCAACGCCGACGCCAACCAGGCGCTCACGCAGGCGATGGCGCAGGTCAGCCAGGTGAAGTACCGGCTGCCGGCCGAGGCCTTCGACCCGGTGATCCTGAAGTCGTCGGGCGAGGCCACGGCCGTCGCCTACGTGGGCTTCTCGAGCAAGACGATGCCCGTGCCGCAGCTCACCGACTACCTCTCGCGCGTGGTGCAGCCGCAGTTCGCGTCGATCGAGGGCGTCTCGGGCGTCGAGGTGTCGGGCGGGCAGACGCTGGCGATGCGCGTGTGGCTGGACGCCAACCGCATGGCCGCGCGCGGCATCTCGGCCGGCGAGCTGGCCGACGCGCTGCGCCAGAACAACGTGCAGGCCGCACCCGGGCAGGTGAAGGGCCTGTACGTGGTGTCGAACATCCGCGTGAACACCGACCTGGTGAACGTGGCCGAGTTCCGCGACATGGTCATCAAGCGCCAGACCGACGGTGGAAGCGACGCCATCGTGCGCCTGGGCGACGTGGCCACCGTGGAGCTCGGCGCGGCCAGCGCCGACAGCAGCGCGACGATGGACGGCGACAAGGCCATCTACCTCGGCCTGCAGGCGGCGCCCAACGGCAACCCGCTGGTGATCGTGAAGCGCATCCGCGACCTGCTGCCCGGCATCAAGCAGAACCTGCCACCGGGCGTGGAGGTGCAGCTGCCCTTCGAGCTCGCGCGCTTCATCGAGGCCTCGATCGACGAGGTGCAGAAGACGCTGCTCGAAGCCATCGCCATCGTGGTGCTGGTGATCTTCCTGTGCCTGGGCTCGCTGCGCGCGGTGCTCATTCCGGTGGTGACCATTCCGCTGTCGATGCTGGGCGCGGCGGCGCTGATGCTGCTGTTCGGCTTCAGCATCAACCTGCTCACGCTGCTGGCGATGGTGCTGGCCATCGGCCTGGTGGTGGACGACGCCATCGTGGTGGTGGAGAACGTGCACCGCCACATCGAGGAAGGCAAGTCGCGCGTGCAGGCCGCACTGATCGGCGCACGCGAAGTGGCCGGCCCGGTGATCGCGATGACGCTCACGCTGGCCGCGGTGTACGCGCCCATCGGCCTCATGGGCGGGCTCACGGGGTCGCTGTTCAAGGAGTTCGCCTTCACGCTCGCGGGCGCGGTGGTGGTGTCGGGCGTGATCGCGCTCACGCTGTCGCCGGTGATGAGCTCGTTCCTGCTGCCGCAAGATGCCACGGCGGGCCGCATGGCGCGTTATGCCGAGGCCTTCTTCCACAAGCTGGCCACGGCCTACGGGCGGCTGCTCGACGTGTCGCTGCACCACCGCTGGGTCACGGGCCTGCTGGCGGCGGCCGTGCTCGTGAGCCTGCCCTTTCTGTACAACGCGGCGCAGCGCGAGCTGGCGCCCGGCGAAGACCAGGCCATGGTGATGACCGTCATCAAGTCGCCGCAGCACGCCAACATCGACTACGTCGAGAAGTTCGGCCAGACGTGGGACGAGGTGCTGGCCAAGTTGCCCGAGAACACCGGCCGCTGGCTCATCAACGGCTCGGACGGCGTCTCCAACAGCATCGGCGGCGTGCAGCTGTCCGACTGGAAAGATCGCCAGCGCAACGCCGACCAGATCCAGGGCGACGTGCAGGGCGGCATGAACGAGGTCGAGGGCAGCAGCGTGTTCGCCTTTCAGCTGCCGTCGCTTCCCGGTTCGACCGGTGGGCTTCCGGTGCAGATGGTGATCCGCAGCGCGGGCGACCATCGCAGCGTGTTCGAGGCGATGGAAACGCTGAAGAAGGCGGCGCGCGAGAGCGGCAAGTTCGCCGTGGTCGACAGCGACCTGGAGTTCAACAACCCCGTGACCGAGGTGCGCGTGGACCGCGCCAAGGCCAACAGCATGGGCGTGACCATGAAGGCCATCGGCGACACGCTGGCGGTGCTCGTGGGCGAGAACTACGTCAACCGCTTCGGCATGGACGGGCGCTCGTACGACGTGATTCCGCAGTCGCCGCGCGACCAACGGCTCACGGCCGAGGCCCTGTCGCGCTACTTCGTGAAGAGCGCGAGCGGCCAACCCGTGCCGCTGGCCAACCTGGTGCAGCTGTCGACCAGCGTGGGCCCCAACAAGCTCACGCAGTTCAACCAGCTCAACGCCGCGACCTTCCAGGCCATTCCGATGCCGGGCGTGACCATGGGCGACGCCGTGGCGTTCCTGAGCGAAGAGGCGAAGAAGCTGCCGGCCGGCTTCAGCTACGACTGGCAGTCGGACGCGCGCCAGTTCACGCAGGAGGGCTCGGCGCTGGTGATGGCCTTCGTGTTCGCGATCGTGGTGATCTACCTGGTGCTGGCCGCGCAGTACGAGAGCCTGCGCGACCCGCTGATCATTCTGGTCAGCGTGCCGATGTCGATCTGCGGCGCGCTGGTGCCGCTGGCGCTGGGCTTTGCCACCATCAACATCTACACGCAGATCGGACTGGTGACGCTCATCGGGCTCATCAGCAAGCACGGCATCCTGATGGTGGAGTTTGCCAACGAGATCCAGGAGCGCCTGAACCTGGAGCGCCGCGCCGCCATCGAGCAGGCCGCGCGCATCCGGCTGCGTCCGATCCTGATGACCACGGCCGCGATGGTGGTGGGCCTGGTGCCGCTGCTGTTCGCGAGCGGCGCAGGTGCCAACAGCCGCTTCAGCATCGGCCTGGTGATCGTGGTCGGCATGCTGGTGGGCACGCTGTTCACGCTGTTCGTGCTGCCCACCATGTACACGCTGCTGGCGCGCGACCACCGCACGGTGGGCCGCTCGCAGCGCGCCGCCGAACTCGAGGCGCTCGTGGCGCGCGAGCCTGCCGGCGACACCGTCTGAGACACCGGGAGCATGACCATGACGACAAGAAGACTCTTCTCCTACGCCGCACCGTTCGCCCTCAGCCTGCTGGTGCTGGCCGGTTGCGCGGTCGGGCCGAAATACGCCGCGCCGAACGACGCGCCGGTGGCCATCGCCGCCCCCGAGCGCGCGCTGTTCGCGCCCGACGCGGTGCAGCGCGACTGGTGGCGCCAACTCGACGACCCGCAGCTCGACGCGCTCATCGAGCGTGCGCTGGCCGGCAACCACGACATCCGCATCGCCCACGCGCGGCTGCTGGAAGCGCGTGCGATGCAGACCGAGGCCGAACTCGACCG
This sequence comes from Variovorax sp. GW460-12-1-14-LB1, assembly GCF_059423605.1. Classification (NCBI taxonomy): domain Bacteria; kingdom Pseudomonadati; phylum Pseudomonadota; class Betaproteobacteria; order Burkholderiales; family Comamonadaceae; genus Variovorax; species Variovorax sp. GW460-12-1-14-LB1. The sequence goes on along the minus strand of NZ_JBWKYF010000031.1, from coordinate 5,815 downwards.
CCTGCCCGTGGTGACGCTGGGCGCGAGCAAGACGCGCAGCATTGCGCAGGGCAACGGCGTGCCGGCCGATGCGCGCACGCTGGCGCAAAGCAGCCGCGCGGGCTTCGACGCCGGCTGGGAGATCGACCTGTTCGGCCGCCTGCAACGGTTGGACGAAGCCGCCACCGCGCGCGCCCAGGCCAGTGCGGCCGACCTCGAACAGGTGCGCATCGTGGCCGTGGCCGAACTGGCGCGCAACTACTACGAGATGCGCGGCGCCGAGCAGCGCCTGGCCGTGACGCAGCGCACCCTCGAGAGCCTGCGCCAGAGCCTGCGCGTGACCGAGGCGCAGGTGCGCACCGGGCGCGGCCTCGAAGGCGACCTGGCCAGCGCGCAGGCCAACCTGGCCAGCACCGAGAGCCAGCTGCCCGCGCTCGAGACCACGCGCCGCCAGGCCGCGCACCGCGTCGCCGTGCTGGCGGGCCTGCGCCCGGCCGAGCTGGCGCCGATGCTGCAGCCGCACCCGCTGCGCGTGCTCGACAAGCGCCTGCCCATCGGCGACCTGGGCGATCTGCTGCGCCGCCGGCCCGACGTGCTGCGCGCCGAGCGCGGCCTGGCCGCCAGCACGGCCGACGTGGGCGCGGCCACGGCCGAGCTGTACCCGCGCGTCGACATCGGCGGCTTCCTGGGCTTCATCGCGCTGCGCGGTGCCGACCTGGGCAGTTCGTCGAGCCGCGCCTTCAGCGTCACGCCCGGCGTGAGCTGGCCTGCGCTGCGGCTGGGCTCGGTCAAGGCCCGCCTGCGCGGCGCCGAGGCGCGTGCCGAGGGCGAGCGCGCCGTCTACGAACAGACCGTGCTGCGCGCCATCGAGGACGTCGAAAGCGCCCTCACCGGCTACGGCCAGAACCAGCTGCGCCTGCAGCGGCTGCTGGAGGCCTCGGCCCGCAGCGGCCGTGCCGCCGAGCTGGCCGAGGTGCGCTACCGCGAAGGCGCCGCGCCCTACCTGAGCGTGCTCGACGCGCAGCGCACCCTGCTGCGCGCGCAGGATGCCGTGGCCGAGGCCGAAACCGCCTCGTTCACCAGCCTCGTCGCGCTTTACAAAGCGCTCGGTGGGGGGTGGCAAGCGCCCACAGATGCGAAGGGAGGGCCAACCACCTGACAATGACGCTGTTTTCTCCCCCCACGACCGAAGCCGCCATGTCCTCCCCCGATGCCACCAAGCCCACCTGGATGCCGCACCAGCCGGCAGACCGCATCCTCTCCACGCTGAAGACCCGCGGCGCGCTCGGCATCCCCGACATCGCCAAGGTGCTGCACGTGACGGTCGAGGCGGTGCGCCAGCAGATGTCCAAGCTCGAGACCGAAGGGCTGGTGGACGCCGAGAGCCGCTCCAGCGGCCGCGGCCGGCCCACCCAGATCTGGCGGCTCACCGGCGAGGGCCACCGGCGCTTTCCCGACACACACGCCGAGATGACGGTGCAGATGATCAGCGCCGTGATCAGCGTGTTCGGCGAAAAGGGCATGGACCAGCTCATCGGCGCGCGCGAAGCCACGATGCGCGCCACCTACACCGAGGCCATGCGTGGCGCGCGCAACCTCGAGACGCGGCTCGAACGGCTCGCGGACATCCGCAGCCGCGAGGGCTACATGGCCGAGTACCGGGCCGAGGGCGACGGCTTTCTCTTCATCGAGAACCACTGCCCCATCTGCACCGCGGCGCAGGCCTGCACCGGCTTTTGCCGCAGCGAGCTGCAGCTCTTCGACGAGGTGCTGGGGCCCGAGGCCGACGTGAGCCGTGTCGAGCACGTGCTCGCGGGCGCGCGGCGCTGCGCCTACCGCATCGTGCCCAAGGCCCGCGCCTGAGGCACCGAACTGTTTTTTTCCCTTCCACCAACTAGAAAGAAAGACTCCACCATGGAACACACCCTTCCCCCACTGCCGTACGCCATCGACGCGCTGGCCCCCGAGTACTCGCAGGAAACGCTCGAGTTCCACCACGGCAAGCACCACAACGCCTACGTGGTGAACCTGAACAACCTGCAAAAGGGCACCGAGTTCGAAGCGATGACGCTCGAAGAGATCGTCAAGAAGTCCAGCGGCGGCATCTACAACAACGCTGCCCAGATCTGGAACCACACCTTCTTCTGGAACTGCATGAAGCCCCAAGGCGGCGGTGCACCGACCGGCGCGCTGGCCAAGGCCATCGACGCCAAGTGGGGCAGCTACGACGCCTTCAAGGAAGCCTTCGTGAAGTCGGCCGTGGGCAACTTCGGCTCGGGCTGGACCTGGCTCGTGAAGAAGGCCGACGGTTCGGTGGACATCGTGAACACCGGCGCCGCCGGCACGCCGCTGACCACCGCCGACACCGCGCTGCTGACGGTGGACGTGTGGGAACACGCGTACTACATCGACTACCGCAACCTGCGCCCGAAGTTCGTCGAGACCTTCCTGGCCAAGCTGGCCAACTGGGACTTCGCGGCGAAGAACTTCGGCTGAAGCCCGCGCTGTCGGCATGAAGAAAAGCCGGCCTGCGGGCCGGCTTTTTCATGGGCGCGCCGTCACCATCCAGTCGATCCAGCGCGCCACGTAAGCCTGATCCAGGTCGAAGTAGTGGGTGTGCGCGCCCAGGCCGAGGCAGGCCTCGTGCTCGGCCGCGACGCACCAGGCCGGCGGCGTCGTCACCGGCTCGTAGGGCTTGTCGTCCTCGCCCCAGAGCCAGCGGCCCACGTAGTCGCCGGCCGTGTAGAGGTTGACCCAGCGCGCCACGCCGACCTGGGCCGCGCTCGGCCCGCCGCCGTTCGCGTCTTCCGCCGTCACCCAGCCGTAGAGGTGCGGAAAGCGCGCCGCATACAGCTGGCGCAGCGGACAGCCGGCGGTGAGCAGCAGGAGCCGGCTCTTGTTGAGCGCCGCCCAGAGCTCGGTCACCCGCGCATCGACCTGCTGCGCCGCGCGGAACTGCAGGTAGCGCAGCAGCTCGGTCGAGATCACCGTGCCCTGGCTGTGGGCCACGATCACGATGCGGTCGTAGCCCTGCGCCGCCACGTGCTCCAGCAGCGACACGTAGCGCGAGAAGATGCGCGCGCGCGGAATGGCGCGGCGCGGGAACTCGCGGAAGTGGCCGTCGACGTCCAGCGCCACGTCGAGCGGCATGCGCAGGCCCGGCACGGTGCGCGTGAGAAAACCGCCGAGCAGCGAGACGGAAGCGGCCAGCGTGGCGGCGGTGAAGATCAGCGGCTTGAGCCCGCTTTGCGACAGCGCCGACACCCAGATCACCGCCTCGTCGATCCACCCCCCGACCGAGACATTGCACTGCTTGAGCACCAGCAACAGGGCCACCGCGAAGGCGACCACCACGCTGGCGCTGGTCAGCACGGCGACGAAGCGGTCCAGCCGCCGGTAGCCCGCGCCGAGCCAGCGGCCCAGGCCCTGCGAGGTGCCGAAGGCCACCTTGAGTTCGGCGAACAGGCTGGGCACCAGCACCGCCACCAGGTAGGCCAGCAGCGACAGCGTGAGGCCGGCCGTCAAGGCGAAGGCCTGCGTGCTCTTCTCGTAACGGTTGTGCAGGAAGTTCGCGCCGTCGGCCCAGTAGATGCCCTTGCCGAACCAGAACGGCGCGTAGTCGACGTCCTTCGCGCCGAGTTCCACGAGGTTCGTCAGCACGGCCCACGACACCATCGACAGCGCCACGAACGCCGCCACCGACACGAACAGCCCGAGCCGCCCCGTGGCGATGCTGGCGCGCGCGGCGGCGCCGCGGTCGGGCACCGTCTCCCCGGCGAGCAACCAGGCGATGAGCAGCACGCCGGCCACGCCCCACCAGGCCACGACGCCCAGCAGCAGGTACTCGACCACCCGCATGCCGGCGCGCACCCAGTGGCGCAGGTCGTCCGTGGCGCCCGCGGCCGAGGCGTTGATCGCCACGTGCACCAGCAGCGCCGCCGCGGTCAGTGCCATCAGCCCCAGCCCCCAGGTGCGCGCCGCCGGAAAGCGGTCGCGCGCGATGCGCAGGGCGCGGTCGGCCAACGCGGCGAGCAGCGCCAGCCAGGCCACGCCGACCACCCAGTGCGCGGGCACCAGCGCCCACAGGAACCAGCCCGCCAGCAGCGCGTACAGGCCCACCACGATCCGCGAGGAGGCCTGGGTGCGCGCCTGGTAGCAGTACCACCAGATCGCCAGCACCGGCACCGCCACGGCCAGCACCCGGCGCAGCAGTTCGGTGAGCGACAACGCATGGGGCGCGGGCTCGACCCGCGCCAGCCCGCCGAGCCCCGCGATCACCAACCCGACCAGCAGCAGCTGCAGGAAGAGGTTGGCCAGCAGGTTGGCAAAGGCCCAGTCGAGCGCGGTCTGCAGCTTCGCCAGGCAGGCCCAGCGCCGCGCGCCCGGAGGCCTGGGCTTCCTGTTCACACCCGCCGCTTCGGCGGCGCGGTCCACCGCATCGCGGCCCAGCTGCGAGAGGCGGAACACGATGGTGAACAGCTCGGCGACGATGCGCGCCACCGAGCCCGGCAGGCGCGACAGGTCGGCCCAGTACATCTCGTGCACGTCGATGCGCTGCTGCACCGGCTGCCCGTGGGCATCGGTGGCGTCGCGCGTCATGCGCACGCGCGTGGCCTCGTAGGCCTCGTGGTCGGGCTCGGCGCGCTGCGACTTGAACAGCAGGTAGTCGCTGAAGGCGATGTCGGGGTTGCTCTTCTTCAGCTCGCGCGGCGTGAGCGGCCCGCGTCCCTTGGCGGCGCGCACCACGCCCGCGTCGTCGGCCTCGGCGGTCGAGATCCAGTCGTCGGCGCTGAAGTCCGAGGTCTTCGACTGCCGCATGGCCTTGCGCACGGGCGGCACGTAGGCCTTCTGCGCGGCGGCGCCTTCCGTGGCGGCCTTCTCGGTCTTGTCCTGATGCCCCGTGCGCTGCTGCACCATCGAGGTCAGCGGCGGCACCGGCAGCAGGTGGCTGTCGCAGTCGGCCTGGCGGTAGGTGGCGCCCTCGCCGGGGTGGTTGAGCATCAGCGAAGCGATGGCGCGGGCCGTGTCGCCGGCCTTCTGGTCGGCCACGCCATGGATGGCGATGACCGCGACGCGCTCGGGGCGCGCGGATGGCTCAAACGTTGACTGCTCGGGCGACGGTGCGCTCATGTGGGAACTCCTCCATGCCAGGCCGGTGCATGGCAGGAGGAATTGTCCGCAGCGCGTCGCCCTTGGCTTCCCCCAAACGGGGGATGCCGGATGGACAGGGGCTCCTCAGACGTTGATGAGGTTCAGGATGTTCCCGTCCGGGTCCTTGAACCACGCGACCTTCATGTCGCCCATGACGTGGATGTCGCCCGCGAGCGTCGTGTCGGGCATGTCGTAGTGCTCGAAGCGCACGCCCTTGGCCTTGAGCGCGGCCACGAGGCGCTCGATGTCGCCGTCGACCGACCAGGTCACGGCCGTGGCCTGGTTGGTGCCCGCGAAGGCCGAGCGGTAGACATTGAGCCGCGTGTTGCCGCTGCGGTAGACGATGACCTCGTCGCCTTCGGCGTCGACCTGCGCGAGGCCGAGCGTGTCTTCGTAGAAGCGTCGGGCCACGGCGAGGTCTTTCACCGCCAGGTTGGCCACTGCGTTGATGTGTCCGAGCATGGGAGCCTCCTGCAAAGAGGAAGGTCGCCCGGAAGCCGCCGAGCGCCGGGCGAGCCAGAAATACTCAACCATTTGGTGGAGTATTCGACGCGTGATGGGCGGTGTCAAGGCGTCCGAAAGTACGCACCGCCCCGTGTTCTGCCCCCGCCACCCGAGACGAGGGCCATCGCGAACCGCGAAAACCCTGCATCGGCACTTCCGGCAGACTGCATCCCCCCTGCCC
>NZ_JBWKYF010000030.1:0-75036 GCF_059423605.1 Variovorax sp. GW460-12-1-14-LB1 | reverse complement strand
CCGCCACCACCACCACCTTGCGAGTAACCACCGCCGCCGCCCCCGCCTTGCGAGTAGCCGCCGTCGTCTTCCGGACCGCCCGACGGACCGCCCTGGCCCTGGCGGCTGCCCAGCATCTGCATCTGGTCGGCGCGGATTTCGGTGGTGTATTTTTCGATGCCGTCCTTGTCGGTCCACTTGCGCGTGCGCAGCGAACCTTCGACATACACCTGCGAGCCCTTGCGCAGGTACTGGCCGGCGATTTCGGCCAGGCGGCCGTTGAACACGATGCGGTGCCATTCGGTGGCTTCGCGCATCTCACCGCTTTGCTTGTCTTTCCAGCGATCGGTGGTGGCCACGGTGACGTTTGCGACCTGATCGCCGCTCGGGAAGGTCCGCATTTCGGGGTCGCGCCCCAGGTTGCCGACGACGATGACTTTATTGACCGATGCCATATGCACTGCCCCTGATAAGTAGATGAAGGAGGAGGTTGAGAGGAACCCTCCATTCTGCCTGAGCTGAGATCGGCCCGGCGCTGGCCGGCCTGGGCGGGGGCGTCCGCCGCCGTCCATCCCCTGGTCATGACAGGCGGAGCCGGCGCCTCTATCATGTCCGGTTGCCCTCGGACGACCGCACCCCTTGAATTCACCCACCACTGAAGACACCCCGGAGCGTGACGCCTACCTTGGCGCCCTGCTCGCCCAGCAGCGCATCAGCATCCGCGGCGCGCGCACCCACAACCTGAAGAACGTCGATCTCGACATCCCGCGCAACAAGCTGGTGGTGATCACCGGCCTGTCGGGCTCGGGCAAGTCGAGCCTGGCGTTCGACACGCTGTATGCCGAGGGGCAGCGGCGCTACGTGGAAAGCCTCTCGGCCTATGCGCGGCAGTTCCTGCAGCTCATGGACAAGCCCGATGTCGATGTGATCGAGGGCCTGTCGCCCGCGATCAGCATCGAGCAGAAGGCCACCAGCCACAACCCGCGTTCCACCGTGGGCACGGTGACCGAGATCCACGACTACCTGCGCCTCTTGTACGCCCGCGCCGGCACGCCCTTCTGCCCCGACCACCACCTGCCGCTGCAGGCGCAGACGGTGTCGCAGATGGTCGACGCGGTGCTGGCCCTGCCCGACGAGCCCCGGCTGATGATCCTGGCGCCCGTGGCGCGCGAGAAAAAGGGCGAATTCCTCGAGCTCTTCACCGAGATGCAGGCCGCCGGCTACGTGCGCTTTCGCGTCGACGGGCAGACCTACGAATACAACGACCTGCCCAAGCTCAAGAAGACCGAGAAGCACGACATCGACGTGGTCATCGACCGCCTGCGCGCGCGCCCCGACATGCAGCAGCGCCTGGCCGAGAGCTTCGAGGCCGCGCTGCGCCTGGCCGAAGGCCGCGCCATTGCGCTGGAGCTGGGCGCCGAGGGTGCGCCCGACAAGGAACACCTGTTCAACGCCAAGTTCGCCTGCCCGATCTGCCACTACTCGCTGTCGGAGCTCGAACCGCGCCTGTTCTCGTTCAACTCGCCCGTGGGCGCTTGCCCGAGCTGCGACGGCCTGGGCCACCGCGAGGTGTTCGACCCGGTGCGCGTGGTGGCGTTTCCGTCGCTGTCGATCGCCAGCGGCGCCATCAAGGGCTGGGACCGCCGCAACGGCTACTACTTCAGCATGGTCGAGAGCGTGGCCAAGCACTACAAGTTCGACGTCGACGCGCCCTTCGAGTCGCTGCCGGCCTCGGTGCAGCAGACGCTGCTGCACGGCTCGGGCGGCGAAGAGATCAAGTTCAACTACACCATGGAATCGGGCAACTTCGCGGGCAAGAAGCTCACGAAGAAGCACCCCTTCGAGGGGATCATCCCGAACATGACGCGGCGCTACCGCGAGACCGACTCGGTGATGGTGCGCGAAGACCTCGCGCGCTTTCGCAACCAGCAGCCCTGCCCCGACTGCGGCGGCTCGCGGCTGCGGCGCGAGGCGCGCAACGTGTTCCTGGTGGACGACGCCGGGCACGTGGGCGCGAACGGCGGCGAGCCGCCGCGCATGGCCATCTTCGAGCTGAGCCACCTCACGCTGCGCGACGCCTACGCCTGGTTCAGCACGCTCAAGCTGCGCGGCGCCAAGGCCGACATCGCCGACAAGGTGGTGCGCGAGATCGGCCTGCGCCTGAAATTCCTCAACGACGTGGGCCTCAACTACCTGAGCCTGGACCGCAGCGCCGAAACCCTGTCGGGCGGCGAGGCGCAACGCATCCGCCTCGCGTCGCAAATCGGTTCGGGCCTCACGGGCGTGATGTACGTGCTCGACGAGCCCAGCATCGGCCTGCACCAGCGCGACAACGACCGCCTCATCGGCACGCTCAAACACCTGCGCGACATCGGCAACAGCGTGATCGTGGTCGAGCACGACGAGGACATGATCCACGCCGCCGACCACGTGATCGACATGGGCCCCGGCGCCGGCGTGCACGGCGGGCGCGTGATGGCGCAGGGCACCTACGCCCAGGTGTCGGCCAACCCCGAGTCGCTCACCGGCCAGTACCTCTCGGGCGTGAAGAAGATCGAGGTGCCCAAGCACCGCACCGCCTGGCTGCCGGCCGTGAAGAAGCCGGCCTTCAACGAAGGCAAGAAGCCCTCGCGCTTTCCGCAGAGCCCCGCGGCCGAACGCCGCGCGGCGCGCGAGGCGGCCCATCTGGCTTCGCAGACCGACCTGCAGGAGATCCGCGTGGTCGGCGCCACCGGCAACAACCTGAAGAACGTGAGCGTGGCCTTCCCCGTGGGCCTCTTGACCTGCGTGACCGGCGTGTCGGGCTCGGGCAAGTCGACGCTGGTGAACGACACGCTCTACACCGCCGTGGCGCGCACGCTGTACCGCGCGCACGAAGAACCGGCCGCGCACGAGTCGGTCGAAGGCATCGAGTACTTCGACAAGGTCATCAACGTCGACCAGAGCCCCATCGGCCGCACGCCGCGCAGCAACCCGGCCACCTACACCGGCCTGTTCACGCCGATCCGCGAGCTGATGGCCGAGACCAACACCGCGCGCGAGCGCGGCTACGGCCCGGGCCGCTTCAGCTTCAACGTGGCGGGCGGGCGCTGCGAGGCCTGCCAGGGCGACGGCGTGGTGAAGGTCGAGATGCACTTTTTGCCCGACGTGTACGTGCCCTGCGAGGTCTGCCACGGCCAGCGCTACAACCGCGAGACGCTCGAGGTCCAGTACAAGGGCCGGAACATCGCGCAAATCCTCGAGATGACGGTCGAGACCGCGCACGAGTTCCTGAAAGCCGTGCCGACCATCGAGCGCAAGCTGCGCACGCTGCTGGACGTGGGCCTCTCCTACATCAAGCTCGGCCAGTCGGCCACCACGCTCTCGGGCGGCGAGGCGCAACGCGTGAAGCTCGCGCTCGAACTGAGCAAGCGCGACACGGGCCGCACGCTCTACATCCTCGACGAGCCGACCACCGGCCTGCACTTCGCGGACATCGAACTGCTGCTCAAGGTGCTGCACCAGCTGCGCGACGCGGGCAACACCATCGTCGTCATCGAGCACAACCTGGACGTCATCAAGACGGCGGATTGGCTCATCGACATGGGCCCCGAGGGCGGTGCCGGCGGTGGCACGGTAGTGGGCGAAGGCACGCCGGAAGACATCGCGGCGAACGAGGCGAGCCACACGGGGCGCTACCTGAAGCGGCTATTGACGAACTGAAAGCCGATTGAGCGGCAACGCTCAATCGCTCGAGTCGCCCAACAAACCTCGCTGTCCGTTCTCGAACCAAGCGGTGTCAAAGCCATCCGCCAGCAAGATCGGCTTCACGCTGCTGGTGCCCGCCTTGTTCAGCCGATCCAGATACTTCACTAAAGTCTGCGCGTCCTCGGTGAGGACGTGCGTCAGCGACTCGCAGATGGCTTGAGCGATCAGCTTGATGTCGTCTTTGACAGCGCTGCGATCGTCTCCGGCGTCACGCTGGAGATCCTGCATCAGCAGACCCGCCATCATGGCGTGGTCGATATTGAACGGCAGCACTTCGAAATTACGCAATGGCAAATCGGTCACTGCTTGCTTGACCTGAAATTCCGAAGCAGCGATCGCCGACAGGTAAAGCGGAACACCACGCTTCAAGGCTTCGCGAAGATAGCTGACCGCCGTTTGATGGTGCGCGCGCGCCGGATCGGCCAGCGAAATCAGATAGCTCGTATCGAGCAGGATCGCACTCACTCCTTGCTTCCCCGAAGCTCGTCAACCCACACTCCAGCATCGGGTACGTCACGCCACGCCTTGGCGCCGCGTTGAATCAGGCGGTCAAGGTCTTTCTGTTGGAGCCGGCTTTCGTGCTCGACAAACTCCAGCAGCCTGGCACCCCGATACTCGCGCGTCACAACGTTGTACTCTGCGACGATCCTGATCATTGCCGGCTTGTAGAGGCGATTGACCTTTTCGTCTCGAAGCATTTCACGCGCGGCGTCGACCAACAACGCCTTGCCGTCGGGCAGACGAATGTGTGCATTCGGCTTTGCGTGCCCGCCCATGTCTTCAATCTCACCGCGCACATAGCGTTCGACGCGCACCCACTGGTCGGCATCATCGGCTCTGAAATCGGACTCAGCGCTGACCACGATGGCCGTGGGGAGAAAGTCTGCCGCAATGCTCACTCGCCAACGGCGACTGCCACGCGCACTCTTCTGCCACCGCTCCATCACCGCGCGTCGCTTCGGTCCAACACCATCCATCTCCTGGGAGCTGGCTAGCTTGCGCAAGTCGTTCATCAAGACAGGGTTGGCCGTTGGTTCCGTGCGAAAGGCCAACGATCCCTTTTCAATAGAGACATCAAGCGCGGTGGTATCGACGTCGTTGCCGTCTCCGCGCAGGAATTCATCCACATCTTTGGCAAAGCTGCGCAACACGGACAGCGGCACTCTGTCGGGCGAGATTTCATATCCAGCCGACTCATCGTGCAACGCTATCAGTAACTCTTGCGCTTCCATCGGATCATTCTAGGTGTCCAAGCAGCTTCCGTGTATAGGCATCCCCAAGCACAGCCACGCTGCCGCCAGCACGAATGCGCGGGCCGCGCCACAATCGCGGCCCATGCCTTCCTTCACGCCGCGCCAGTTCGTTCTGCTCGTCCTCCTCACCCTCGCGTGGGGCTTCAACTGGCCGGTGATGAAACTCGGCGTGGCCGACTACCCACCGCTGGCCTTCCGCGCGATTTCGATCTGGCTGGGCGTGCCTGTGCTGGCGATCGCGCTGGTGGTGATGAAGGTGCCGTTCCGCGTGCCGCGCAGCGCCTGGCCCGAGTTGGTGTGGCTGGGCGCGACCAACATGTTCGTCTGGCACGCCTGCATCATCCTGGCGGTGAAGGCGCTCTCGGGCGGGCGCGCCGCGATCCTGGGCTACACGATGCCGGTGTTCTCCGCCGTCATCGGCGCGCTGCTGTTCTCGGCCGTGCTCACGCGCCGCGCATGGACCGGCGTGGGTGCCTGCGCCATCGGCGTCGGGCTGCTGCTGTGGCACGAGCTCACCGACTTCGCCGGCCGCCCCGGCTACGTGGCGCTGGCGCTGGTGGCCGCCGCCACCTGGGCGCTGGGCACGCAGCTGCTGCGCCACACGCGCATCGGCCTGCCCACGCTCACGCTCTCGTTCTGGATGACGGCCATGACGGCCGTGGTGATGACGGTGCTCTCATTGCTGTTCGAGCGCGACCAATGGCGCTCGCCGGGCGCCGTGACCTGGGGATCGATCGCCTACAACGCGGTGCTGATCTTCGGCTTCGCGCACGCGGCCTGGTTCTACCTGGCACGCGGCCTGCCGCCGGTGGCCTCGACCCTGAGCGTGATGTTCATCCCCGTGCTCGGCGTGTTCAGCGGCGCCGTGTGGCTCGGCGAGGTCGTGCACTGGCAGGACTGGGTGGCGGTAGCGCTCATGATGGTCGCCATCGCCTCGGTGCTCTTGCCTTCGCGCAGCAGCAGCAGCAACGCGAAGGCCTGAACTCAGGTCGTCGTCTGCACGTGCAGGCGGCTGGTCTTGCAGCGGTGCAGCGCGCGGTAGTGCTCCAGCGGCCGGCCGTTGGCGCCGTAGGCGATCGATTCGATGCGCAGCAGCGGCTCGGGCTGCGGCAGGTCGAGCAGGCGGCAGGTCTCGGCGTCGGGCAGCACGGCGTCGATCCAGCGTTCGGCGCGCACCAGCCGCACGCCGTACTGGCGGCGCAGCACGTCGTACAGCGAGCGGTCGTCCAGCCGCGTGCGGTGCAGGCCCGGTGCCAGATCGGCCGGCACGGCCGTCTCGACCAGGAGGCGCAGCTCGCCGTCGACGCTGCGCAGGCGCTTGAGGCCGACCACCTGCGCGTCTTCGGTGAGGCCCAGCGCGGCGGCTTCTTGCGCGGTGGCGGCGCGCAGTTCCTGCACGAGGATCTGCGTGCGCACCGAGCGGCCCTTGCGCTCCATCTCGTCGGAAAAGCCCAGCACGGTGGAGACGAAATCTTCGTCGCGCTCGCGCGCCGACACGAAGGCGCCACGTCCCTTGATCTTGTAGATGAGGTTGTTGCGCACCAGGTCGGCCAGCGCCTCGCGCACCACGATGCGCGAGATGCCGAACTGCTCGCCCAGCTCGGCCTCGGACGGCAGCTTGGCGCCGATGGGCAGCACGCCCTGCAGGATCTGCAGCCGGATGGCGTCGCGGAACTGCGCCCACAGCGGCGATTCGGAGTTGCGGTCGAGCGAGGTCGTCGACACGGTGTCGGGGGCGGTGGAAAGGGTCACGTTAGGTCGGGCCGAGGACGGGGCTGGCCATCAATGATGCATCGAAAGCGGAAGGCGCCGGCTCATTGGCCGCCACCGGCTGCAGGCGCACGCCGTGCCGCTCGCGCAGGGCGGCGGCGCAGGCGCTGAGTTCCTGGTGGGCGCGGGCCGCGTCCCAGCCGAGGGCTTCGGCGGCCACGCCGGCGATCTCGGCGAGCGCGTCGTCGGTGACCAGGCCGCGGATGGCCAGCAGCGTGCGGCGGATCACGAGGTCGTCCAGGTGCACGACGCCGGTCTCCATGCACAGGTACGAGAGTTCGGCCGCCGAGTACTCGGGCGCATGGCGCAGCGGCGTGTCGCCCGAGGCCGCGAGGCGCTGCGCCAGCGGCAGCGCCTTCGAGCCGTAACGGCGCAGCAGGCCCAGCGCACGCGCGCGGCCCAGGCCCGAGCCGGCCGTCATCTTGTCGATGAAGCGCTCGGTGGCGGCCGCGTCGGCCGGCAGCTCGGCGCCGCCGCCGATGGGCAGCGACTCGGTCGAGGCTGTGCGCGAGCGGCCCAGGTGGCGCAGCACGTGGTCGGTGGCTTCTTCGGCCAGGGCGCGGAAGGTGGTCCACTTGCCGCCCACGAGGCCGACGATGGGCACGTCGCGCGTGGCGCTCGGCGGGTCGACCACCACCGAGTGGTCGCGCGAGATCTGGCCCGGCTTGTCGGCGTCGGAGCGCGCCAGCGGGCGCACGCCGACGTAGGTGTAGATCACATGATTGCGGTCGAAGGCCATGTTGGGGAACACCTCGCGCAGCACGTCGATCAGGTAGTCGATCTCGGCCGGCTCGGTGACGATCTGGTCGGGGTCTTCCACCGGGATGTCGGTGGAGCCCACCAGCACACGGTCGAGAAACGGATAGACGATGCACACGCGCCCGTCCACCGCCTCGAAGTAGGCCATGCGGCCGTCGAGCGCGTCGCGCAACGCCGGGTGGTCGAGCACGAGGTGCGAGCCCTTGGTGCCCATCACGCGCGGGCCAGCACCGCCGAGCACGGCCGCGCTGCGGTCGAGCCAGGCGCCGGTGGCGTTCACCACGGTGTCGGCCGTGACGCGCACCAGCGCGCCGGTGATCTCGTCGCGCAGCGTGAGGATGTTGCCCGCGCAGCCCGTCACGCGGCAGTAGTTGGCCGCGGCCGAACGCGGCTGGTCGCGGCAGGCGTCGCCGATCAGTTCGAGGATCAGCCACTCGGGATGGCTGATCCAGGCGTCGAAGAAGGTGGCGGTCCAGCGGATGGCGGCGCGGAACAGGCGGCGGTCGTTGGTGGGCACACGGCTGATGCGGTGGCCCGGCATCACGCGCTGGCGGCGGCCCAGCAGGTCGTACAGGCGCAGGCCCGCGGCCACGGCCAGCAGGCCGCGCGTGCGCTGCGGCGGCGTGCGGCCGAAGAACTTGAGCGCGCTGCTCAGCAGCCCGCCGAAGAAGCTCGACAGCGGCACCACGGTCTTCAGCGGCTGCACCAGGTGCGGCGCGTTGCGCAGCAACAGGTTGCGCTCGCGCGTGGCCTCGGCCACCAGCGAGAAGCTGCCGTTTTCCAGGTAGCGCAGGCCGCCGTGGATCATGCGCGAGGGCGCGCTGCTGGCGCCGGCGCCGAAGTCGCCCTTGTCGACGATGAGGCAATCGACGCGCTGCAGCGACAGGTCACGGAACACGCCCACGCCGTTGATGCCGGCGCCGACGATCACCGTCGAGAAGTGGCGGCCCTCCAGCGAAGCCGGACGGACAAAAGGCAGTTGCCACGCGCTCATGACGCACCGCCCGAAAGATGGTTGAAGACAGGAAACATGCGATCGATCAGTTCGTTGAATTCGGCGTTGAAATCGGCATGGGCCCGCGCGTCGCGCGCGTCGGGTTCGATGAGTTCGCAGGGCGCGCGCAGCGGGCTGGCAGGCCCCGCGTCGTCGAGGTCCTGCGACATCGCGGCATAGAGGGCGGCGCCGCGCGCGCCGGTTTCGTCGTCGGCGCAGCGCTCGACCGGGTGGCCCAGCAGTGCCGCGAGCAGGCGCACGAGGCGCGCATCGCTGGCGCCGCCGCCCAGCACGCTGGAGGCCGACACCGGCAGACCCTGCGACGCCAGGCGCGCGGTGTGGCGCGCATGCAGCGCGGCCACGGCATCGACCACGGCGCGCGCCATGTCGGCGGGCGTGTGGTGGCTCTTGAGCCCGACGAAGCCGGCCGTGATGCCGCCCCCACCATTGATGAAAGGCAGGAAGCGCAGGCCGTTCGCACCGAGCGGCACGCCCATGGCCAGGTCGACCACGGCGCGCGCATCGGGCAGGCCGAGCGCGCCGGCCAGCCACGCGATGTTGGCCATCGACGAGGGGCTGTTCTCCATGTACAGGCGCTCGCGCGTGCGGCCGAAGTTGACGAGCGCGGCGACCTGGGGCTGCGGCTCGGTCACCGGGCCGATGACGGCGTTGACGCACCACGTGCCCAGCACCGACACGGCGCGGCCGCGGTCTTCGGCGCCGATGGCGGTCATCGAGGCGAGCAGGTCGATGGCGCCCATCGCCACCGGAATGCCGGTGGGCAGGCCGCACAGCGCCGCCTCGGCCGCGCGCAGCCGGCCGATGGTCTGGCCGCTGGGCACCAGCGGACCGAAGGCGCGCGGCCCGAGGCCGTCGATGCCCGCGAGCTCGAAGGCCAGGGACGACCAGTCGCCGGTGGCCAGCGAGAGCAGGCCGGCGGTGCTGGCGTCGCTCGCGTCGGTGGCGATCTCGCCGGTCAGCAGGAAGCCGAGGTAGTCCTTGGCGAACAGCAGGCGGTGCAGGTCGCCGCGCTGCACGGCGTCGGCGCCCAGCAACTCGGCCGCGATCACCGTGGGCTGGCCGGGCCAGGGGCGGCAGCCCACGTCCGCGAACAGCCGGTCGCCGTGGCGCGCCGAGAGGGCGAGTGCGCGCGCATCGGCGCGCTGGTCGGTGGAGGCGACGGCGCGGCCGCCGACGAGTTCGTTGTGTGCATCGAGCGCGTACAGGCCCGCCCCGTGGCCGGTGCAGCCGATGGCGCACACGTCCGCCGCGCGCGGGCCGAGCTGGCGCGCCACGTCGCCGAGCACGTGGGTCAGCCCCGCGCGGATCGCCGCCGCGCCCACCTCGCACCCGCCGCCGGGCAGCCGCGCATGCCGCAGGGGCAGGCGCGACACGGCCAGGCTGCGCCCGCTCCCCGCGTCCAGGGCCAGCGCCTTCAGGCTGCTCGAGCCCATGTCGATGCCGATCAGTATTTTGGTCTTCATGTCATAACAGCTTCGGCGGAAAAAAAGGCTGTCACCAGTAGCGTTTCCCCTAGTTATCGGGAGAAACGGCCCGCCATTACATTCTAGCCTGTCATAACAACTGTCGTGACACCACGGTCCACAGGTCCGCCACGCAACGGCGGGCCGAAAGCTCTGCCAGTCAACGTGAGGAGACAAAGAATGAGGCGTAATTTCCTGAAGTCCGCGGCCGCTGCCGGTATCGGCCTGGCCGGTGCGAGCGCGTTCGCGCAACAGCAAGCCGCAGCCCCCGCGGCAGGTGCCGGCCTGCGCGGCAATGCCAGCGACGTCTACGTGATGAACGTGATGGTCTCGGGCGTCGAGTACTGGTTCCCGGTCTACGAAATGATGAAGCAGCTCGGCCGCACGCTGGGCGTTCGCACCCGCTACACCGGCACGCCGGAGTACGACGTGAACAAGCAGCTCGCATCGTTCGAACAGGAACTGGCGCGCAAGCCCGCCGGCATCCTGCTGCACCCGATGAACCCCGACCCGTTCATCGAACCCATCAACCGCGCCGCCGCGATGGGCATCCCGGTCGTGACCTTCGCGGCCGACTCGCCCAACTCCAAGCGCACCTCGTTCATCACCTCCGACAACGACCGCGAAGGCAACCAGGCGGCCGACGCCATCGCCGCGTCGCTGAACGGCAAGGGCGAGTACGCCGTGCTCGAGAACCCGGGCCAGGACAACCACGACCGCCGCATCGCCGCCTTCGTCAACCGCATGAAGGCCAAGCACCCGGGCATGAAGCTGGTCGGCCGCGCCGCCAGCAACCAGGACCCGAACAAGGCCTACCAGGCCGTGCTGAGCCTGGCGCAGGCCAACCCGAACCTGGGCGCGCTGTTCATGCCCGAGGCCAACTCCGCGCTCGGCGCGGCGCAGGCCAAGGTCGAGACCAAGAAGAACATCAAGGTGATGTGCTGCGACGTCAACGCCAAGATCCTGGACATGATCAAGTCGGGCGACGTGTTCGGTGCCATCAACCCGAACCAGGGCATGCAGGGCTACATGGGCATGATGATGCTGTTCCTGGCCAAGAACCCCGGCCTCATCGATCCGATGAACGACGCCAAGCGCAACGGCACCAACCCGATGTCGGTGCCCTTCCTGGACAACGGACTGGCCGTGGTCAGCAAGGCCAACGCCGACGACTTCTACTGGGACAAGTACCTCGCCCGCCGTGGCACCAAGGGAATCGGCGAGTGAGCACCCCTGCCGCATTGCTTGAACTGCGCGGCATCGCGAAGCGCTTCGGCGCTTCGCGCGCCCTCTCGGGCGTGGACTTCTCGCTCTTCGCCGGCGAGATCCACGCCCTGTGCGGCGAGAACGGCGCGGGGAAGTCGACGCTGATGAACATCATCGACGGCATCCACCAGCCCGACGAAGGCGAGATCGTGCTGTGCGGCCAGAAGGTCGTCATCGACGGCCCCGCCCACGCCATGCGCCTGGGCATCGGCCTCGTGCACCAGGAAATCGCCCTGTGCGCCGACGCCACCGTGGCCGAGAACATCTTCATGCCGGAGATCAACGCCGGCAAGCAGGCGTGGATGAACTTCTCCGCGCTGAACACGCGCGCCGCGACAGTGCTGGCGCGCCTGGGCCAGGACATCGACCCGGCCGCGCTGGTGCGCGACCTGAGCATTTCGAGCCAGCAGCTGGTGGAGATCGCCAAGGCGCTCACGCTCGACTGCAAGGTGCTCATCCTCGACGAACCCACCGCCGCCCTCACCGACAACGAATCGGCCGCGCTCTTCCGCGTGCTGCACGACCTCAAGGCGCAGGGCATCGGCATCATCTACATCAGCCATCGCATGGCCGAGATCTTCACGCACTGCGACCGCGCCACCGTGCTGCGCGACGGACGCAACGTGCACAGCGGCCCGCTCGAAGGCATGACGCCCGACGAGCTGGTGCGCCGCATGGTCGGGCGCGACCTGGGCAACTACTACCCGCCCAAGCAAGCCGGCGCCGCCGACGCGAACGCCGGCCCCGTGCTCGAAGTCGACGGCATCGCCGACGACGAGCGCGTGCACGGCATCTCCTTCACGCTGCGGCGTGGCGAGATCCTCGGCATTGCCGGCCTGATGGGCGCCGGGCGCAGCGAGCTGGCCGAGACCGTGTGCGGCCTGCGCCCCGCGCGGCGCGGCGCCGTGCGCCTGAACGGCAAGACGCTGTCGATCCGCAAGTACAGCGACGCGCTGCGCGAAGGCATTGCCTACCTCAGCGAAGACCGCAAGGCGGCCGGCGTGTTCCTCGACCTGCCGATCGCGCAGAACATCTCGTCGATGGCGCTGCGCCGCGTGAGCTCGGCCCTGGGCCTGCTGCAGCGCGCCAGCGAACACCGGCTCGCGGTGCAGCTGGGCGCCAAGCTCAACCTGAAGTCGGACGGCGTGGCGATCGAGGTGTCCAGCCTGTCGGGCGGCAACCAGCAGAAGGTGGCGATCGCCAAGCTGCTGGCCACGCAGCCCGCGGTGCTGCTGATGGACGAGCCCACGCGCGGCGTGGACGTGGGCGCGAAATCCGAGATCCACCACATCCTGCGCGACCTGGCCGACCAGGGCGTGGGCGTGGTGGTGATCTCTTCCGAACTGCCCGAGATCATCGGCCTGTGCGACCGCGCACTGGTGATCCGCGAAGGGCGATTGGCGGGCGAACTGGCCCATGACGAGATGACGGAGGAAGCCCTGCTGCGGCTGGCCTCCGGACTTTGCGAACCCGAAGAGGCAATGGCATGAACTTTCCGACCAGAATCGACGCAGGCGCCGCGGCCACGGCCACGGCCGGCTCCCTGCAACCCCGCCGAACAGGAGACCCCGTGAAGCAGGCCAACAAGCTCACGAGCATGCGCGAGGCCGGGCTGGTGCTGATCATCGTGGCGCTGTGCGTTGCGATGAGCTTCGCATCGCCCTACTTCCTCACCTGGGACAACGTGCGCGCGATGCTGCTGTCCTTCTCCATCGAAGGCATCGTGGTGGTGGGCATGACCATTTTGCTCATCGTCGGCGGCATCGACCTGTCGGTGGGCTCGGTGGTGTGCTTCGCGATGGTGGTGACCGGCAAGCTCTTTCTCATGGGCATGGACCCGTGGCTTGCGAGCCTGGTGGCCATCGGCGCCAGCGGCCTCATCGGCGCCATGATCGGCGGCTGCGTCACGCGCATCGGGCTGAACCACTTCATCGCCTCGCTGGCCTTCATGGTGATCGTGCGCGGGCTGTGCCTGGCGCTCACGCAGGGCACGCCGCAGTCGCTGTTCTCGCTGCCGGCCGAGTTCAAGTTCATCGGCCAGGGCACGCTGTTCGGCGTGCCGGCTGTCATCTTGATCTTCCTAGCCATCGTGATCGTGAGCGACTTCGTGCTGCGCCGCTCCACCCTGCTGCGCCGCGTGTTCTACACCGGCAGCAACGAGAAGGCCGCGCTGTACGCCGGCATCCGCGTGGGCCGCGTGAAGTTCTGGGTCACGGTGCTGTGCTCCGCCTCGGCGGGCCTGGCCGGCGTGATCTACACGGCGCGCTTCGGCGCCGCCACGCCGACCTTCGGCATGGGCATGGAACTCAACGTGATTGCCGCGGCCGTGATCGGCGGCGCCAGCCTCAAGGGCGGCTCGGGCACCGTGCTCGGCGCCGTGCTCGGCCTGGCCCTGCTGTCGGTGGTGACCAGCTCGCTGATCCTGCTCGACGTGTCGCCTTACTGGCAGGACGTGATCAAGGGCCTGATCCTGCTCGCGGCCGTGACCATCGACCACATCCTGAACACGAGAAAGACCAAGCGATGAGCAACGCAACGCAGATGAAGAAGACCACCCTGGGCCCCTCGGGCATCGAAAGCTCGGCCATCGGCCTGGGCACCTGGGCCATGGGCGGATGGATGTGGGGCGGCGGTGACAACGCCGCCGCCGTGATCGCCATCCAGGCCTCGCTCGATGCGGGCGTGACCCTGATCGACACCGCACCGGCCTACGGCCTGGGCCGCTCCGAGAGCATCGTCGGCACCGCGCTCAAGGGCCGCCGCCACGAGGCCGTGATCGCCACCAAGTGCGGCCTGGTGTGGCACACGCAGCAGGGCACGCACTTCTTCGAGGAAGACGGCCACCCGGTGTACCGCTACCTCGGGCGCGACTCGATCTTCCATGAATGCGAAGAGAGCCTGAAGCGCCTGCAGACCGACTACATCGACCTGTACATCACGCACTGGCAGGACCACACGACGCCCGTGGCCGAGACCATGGACGCGCTGCTGGCCCTCAAGAAACAGGGAAAGATCCGCGCCATCGGCGTGAGCAACGCGACGCCCGAAATTCTTTCGGAGTACCTGAAGCACGGCCCGGTCGATGCGGCGCAGGAGCTCTACAGCCTCATCGACCGCGGCATCGAGACCACGCTGGCGCCGCTGTGCGCCGAGCACAACGTGGCGGTGCTGGGCTATTCGTCGCTGGCGCTGGGCCTGCTGGCCGGGCCCATCGACCCCGCGCGCGAATTCAAGGGCGACGACCAGCGCGCCACGAACCCGCGTTTCAGCGAAGCCAACCGCGCGAAGCTGAAGGCCTTCTTCGACACGCTGGAGCCGCTGCGCACGCACCTGGGCTGCTCGTTCGGCCAGATGATGATCGCCTGGACCGTCGCACGCGGCACCGTCTCGGTGGCGCTGTGCGGTGCGCGCGTGCGCCAGCAGGCCATTGAAAACGCCGGCGCCGGCGCGGTCGTGCTCGACGGCGAAGCGCTGCAGCTCATCGACGCTGCGGCCAAGCGCCACCTGGACGCGCTCGCCTGAGCGCGCGCCTTTTTCCTCCCTTCCTTTTTCCTCAACACGGAGTTCTTCCTTCATGTCGAAAGACAAGACCGCGCGGCTCAACCGCCTGCTGCACAACGGCCGCTGCCTGGACATCGCCCTGGACCACGGCGTGTGCAACGAACCCACCTTCCTGGACGGCCTGGAGGACATGCCCGGCGTGATCGACAAGCTCGTGGCTGCGAAGCCCGATGCGATCCAGCTCAACTACGGGCAGTCCGACCTGCTGCAGGACCGGCCCGGGCGCGATCGCCCCGCGCTGGTGATGCGCCTGGACATGGGCAACCCCTACAACGCCGTGCACCACCGCGTGATGTGGGCCGTGCTGCAGAACCAGGACGACCCCGTGCTGCCCGCCGTGCAGCGGGACGCGGCCTGCGTGGTCGTCAACCTGTTCATGCTGCCCGACGAGCCCGACCTGTTCCGCCAGTGCGTGCAGAACATCGCCCGCGTGCGCGCCGACTGCGACCGCTACGGCATGCCGCTCATGATCGAGCCGCTGGTGATGCAGGCGCCCACCGCCACCAGCCGCTACATGGTCGATGGCGACGCAGAAAAAATCGTCACGCTCACGCGCCTGGCGCGCGAGATGGGCGCCGACATCGTCAAGGCCGACCCCACCACCGACGCCACCGATTTCCACCGCGTGGTGCAGGCCGCGCGCTGCCCCGTGCTCGTGCGCGGCGGCGGGCGCGAAGACCTGCAGCAGGTGTTCGCGCGTTCGCGCGTGCTCCTGGACCAGGGCGCCGTCGGCATGGTGTACGGCCGCAACGTCTACCAGCACGCCAATCCCTCGGCGGTGGTGAGCGCACTGATGGCCATGATCCACGACGGTGCCAGCGCCGAAGCGGCCTGGGCTATCTACGAATCGGGCGGCGTGAAGTAAGAGCGCCCAGGCGCTGGTGCCTTCCACGCGGAAGGCACCAGCGCCAACCAGCGGGAGAGCAAGACAGAAGAAGAAGTGGACGGCGGACAACGCATGCGTTGCCCGCCGGGGGCGCGCCTGCGCGTGCGCTTTCCCAGCAAGCGACCGAGTGACTCGAGAGAACCAAGGACAAGAGGGTTCCCTGCGAACTTCAAACAACCTGGAGGCGACGATGAAGATCCGGTATTTCCTGATGGCGTTCCTGGTGCCGTGCGTCACATTGCTGACGCATGCGGCAATCACCGGGGTCAGTCCGATGACGACCCTCAACAAGATGGCCACGGCGGCTGCCGCTGTCGTGGCCGACCCGCTTCCGCTGCAGGGGCCGGGCCTGGGCAACCTCACCTACACCTCGGCGGAACTGTTCAAGCCGGTGTCGATGATCACCAGCGCCGCGCACCCGCTCGATCCGGCGCACAGCGACGCCTACGAGGCGCGCGACGTGCCCGCCACGTACCCGGGCCGCAAGGATTACGGCATGAACGCCGGCATCATGGTCAACGGCTACTTCCTCACCTCCTTCGCGCCGGACAGCGGCCTCGGCCCCGGCGGCTTCCTGCTGTACGACGTGTCGAACCCGCGCCAGATCAGGCTCGTCAAGAAGATCTACGAGCCCGATGACGCCTCGGGTGGTCGCACCAAGGAATTCCGCGAGACCCATTCCTTCGGCACCGCGAAGATCGGCGGCAAGACCTACGTGGTGTTGCCCAGCATCAACGGCGTCGAGTTCTGGGACTTCACCGACATCAACGACATCAAGCAGGTGAAGAAGCTGGCGCTGCCCGGCGTCAACTCGGGCGACTACGAGAACGTGTCCTGGCAGCTGTGGTGGCAGGCGCCCTACCTGTACGTGGCCTCGGCCGGCCGGGGCATGTTCATCGTCGACGCGACGGACCCCGCGAACGCGGTGGTCGCCAACCGCGGCGCCGGCAAGCCCAACCCGGTGCCCACCGGCGAACTCGGCGGCTTCCGGCTCGGCCCGATCTTCACGATGGGCAACCACATGGTGCTGACCGCGATGGAAAGCAACGGCGGTTTCGCGAGCCTGGACATCTCCGACCCGCTCAACCCCAAGGTGCTCGATTCCATCGCCGGCGCCACGCCGTTCTATTACGCGACCTGCTTCGACGGCAAGAGCGTGCACGCGTCGGCACGCGGCAGCGGCGCCAAGATGTACAGCTACGACCTGAGCGACCGCTCGCGCTTCGTGGCCGAAGACAACCGGCTCGTCATCGACGAGCAGCTGTACTGCGCCACGCAGGACAACTACGTCATCCAGGGCGCGCAGACGCGCATCCACAAGGTGGACGTGAGCAACCCGCTCAACCACGTGGAAGTGGGCCGCGGCAGCATCCTGCGCGAGGACGACCCGAACTTCTCGCACTCGGACAACGGCCAGGTCGCGATGTTCGGCAACCTCGTCTTCGTGGGCAACGACCACGGCTCTGGCAGCGGCTTCGTCGTGCACGCGGTGGACCCCGACACCACCAAGCCCGAAGTGAAGCAGGTCTCGCCCGCCAACGGTGCGAAGCAGCAGGCCCTCAGCTCGCGCATCGGCCTGGGCATGACCGACAACATCCTGCCGGAGAGCGTGAACAGCAACACCTTCATCGTGCGTCCGGTGGGCGGCAACACGCTGGCGGGCACCTACAGCGTGCAGCTGGGCATCGTCAACTTCCATCCCGCGCAGCCGCTGCTGCCGGGCACCAGCTATGAGGTGTTCCTGCCGGCCAACGGCGTGAAGGACTATGCGGGCAACGCCATCGGCGCCGACTACCGCTCCACCTTCAACACCGGCAACGCCAGCGACATCAACCTGATGCACCACTGGCCGCTGACGGGCAACCTGGGCGACCAGATCGGCGCCAACAACGGCACGCCCGCCACCGGCGACGCGTTCGAAAGCATCGGCCTGAACTTCGCGAACCGCACCGCCGGCGTGCCGCTGAAGAACGACACCGTGGCCAGCGCACTGGGCGGCACGGCCTCGCTGAGCTTCTACATGAAGACCACGCAGGCCGGCGCCGCCAACTCGTGGACCGCGCCCGGCATCTTCGGACGCGACCAGTCGGGCGGCACCGACGACGTGTTCTGGGGCTGGCTGGACACCGGCGGGCGCATCAAGCTCTCGGTGGGCAACGACGGCGGCACCACCTCCACCGCGGCCGTGAACGACGGCAACTGGCACCACGTGGTGCTCACGCGCGACGCGGCCTCCGGCGCGCAGGCGGTGTACGTCGACGGCGTGAAGACCACCTCGACCGGCCCGACCGGCACCAAGGGCCTGTCGACCAAGTTCCAGGTCATGGGCCAGATCCAGGGCAACACCGCGCTCTTCAAGGGCACGCTGGCCGAGGTGCGCGTGTACGGCCGCGTGCTCGGCCAGGCCGAGGTGGACACGCTGCGCGGCCAGGCCATCATCGGCGACCCGGGCCTGGGCGGCGGGCCCAAGCTGGTCAACGGCCAGCTGAGCTTCAACCCCGCGACGCTCGGCGCCAGCGGCGTGCAGTTCCGCTGGAACTTCGGCAACGGCACGCAGACGGCGTTCTCGAACCAGCCGAACACGAGCTACACCTACACCACCCCCGGCCACTACACGGTGACCCTGACGGTGAAGGACAGCAGCGGCCGCGAGACCTACTACACCTACAACGTGACCGTCATCGCGCCGGTCACCGCGACCGCGCCCACGCACACGACCAACATCGCGGGCGATGCGAGCCGGGTGTACTCGGTGAACCCCGACAGCGGCACGGTGGCCGCCATCGACGCGCAGACCCTTGCCAAGCTGTGGGAAGTGCGCGTCGGCGACGAAGCCAAGACGCTGGCCGTGGGCCCCGACGGCCGCATCTGGGTCGCGGTGCAGGGCGAGGACAAGCTGGTGGCGCTCAACGCCGCCGACGGCTCGCAGTCGGTGTCGATCCCGCTGGCCTACGGCAGCGGCCCCTACGGCGTGGCCTTCACGCCCAACGGCGCCAAGGGCCTGCTCACGCTGGAAAGCAAGTCGGTGCTCATGAGCTTCGACCCCAGCAACGGCGCCACCACCGGTGCGCTGGCGCTCGAGGGCGGCGTGCGCGGCATCGCCGTGAGCGCCGACTCGCAGGTGGCCTACGTCACGCGCTTCAAGTCGAAGATGACGGGCGGCCAGCTGCACAAGGTGAACCTGCAGTCGCTGACCGCGCTGCAGACCATCCCGCTGCCGGTGGACACCACGACCGTCGACACCGAGAGCCGCGCGCGCGGCGTGGCCAACTACCTGAGCCAGGTGGTGATCTCGCCCGATGGTTCGCGTGCCGTGCTGCCTTCGAAGAAGGACAACATCGTGCGCGGCCGCTTCCGCGACGGCAAGGACCTGCCGCACGACCAGACGGTGCGCTCCATCCTGTCGCAGGTGAACCTGCAAAACGCCGCCGAGGTGTTCTCCGAGCAGATCGACTTCGACGACCGCGCCCCCGCGCGCGCCGCGCTGTACTCGCCCGCCGGCGACTACCTGTTCGTGGCGCAGATGGAAGGCAACCGCGTCGCCATCGTCGACAGCTACACCCGCGCGATTCGCGGCGAGATCAACGCCAGCAGCGCCCCCCACGGCCTGTACCTGGACGCGGCGCGCAAGCGGTTGTTCGTGAACAACTTCCTGGCGCGCTCGGTGTCGGTGCACGACGTGGCGAAGGTGCTGTCGGCCGAGACCAACGCGGCGATCTTCCTGCAGAACGTGGCCACCGTGGCGCAGGAGCCGATGGCGGCCGCGGCGCTGCGCGGCAAGCAGGTGTTCTACAACGCGGCCGACCGGCGCATGAGCAAGGACAACTACATCTCCTGCGCCAGCTGCCACGCGGACGGCGGCGATGACGGCATGGTGTGGGACTTCACCCAGCGCGGCGAAGGCCTGCGCCGCACCATCAGCCTGCAAGGGCGGCGCGGCACCAGCCACGGCAAGCTGCACTGGACGGCCAACTTCGACGAGGTGCAGGACTTCGAGAACGACATCCGCAACGAGTTCGGCGGCACGGGCTTCCTGAGCAATGCCGACTGGGCCGCCACGCAAGCCCCGCTGGGCGCCCCGAAGGCCGGCAAGAGCGCGCAGCTGGACGACCTGGCCGTGTACCTGGGCTCGCTCAACAAGTACATGCGCAGCCCGGCACGCGCCGCGGACGGCAGCCTGAGCGTGGACGCGGTGCGCGGACAGACCGTGTTCAACACGGCCCAGTGCGCCACCTGCCACACGGGCGCCACCTTCCGCGACGGCCTGCGGCACGACGTGGGGACCATCCAGGCCTCGTCGGGCAAGGGCAGCAACCAGCCGCTGGCGGGCGTGGGCTTCGACACGCCGACCCTGTCGGGCACCTGGAACACCACCGCGTTCTTCCACAACGGCCAGGCGGCCACGCTGCAGGACCTGCTCACGGGCGGCCACGGCAACGCCTCCAGCCTGCCGGCGAACGACGTGGTGGCGCTGCGCGAGTACGTGCGCTCGCAGGACACCGCCCCGGCGGTGGTCACGCGGCTGCGCTCCGACCTCAACCCGACGATGTGCGTGAACATCAAGGGCGCATCGACCACCAGCGGCGCGACGGCGGTGCAATGGCCGTGCGGCAACGCGGGCAACGAGAAGTTCACGATGACGCCCGTCACCGGCGGCTACGTGCAGTTCATCGCCGAGCACAGCGGCCTGTGCCTGGCACAGAACGGCACGGCGACCACGAACGCGGCCGTGGTGCAGGTGGCCTGCTCGTCGGGCAACACGGCGCAGTGGAGCCTGGTGGGCGGCACGGTGCGCAACCGCGCCTCGGGCTCGTGCCTGGACGTGCCGAACGGCTCGACCACGCAGGACACGGCGCTGATCACCTGGACCTGCAACGGCGGCAACAACCAGAACTGGACACAGCTGCCGTAAGCACCCCGCTTCGCGCCTGAGCCCAGGCCGGCCGTTTCGACGGCCGGCCTTTTTTTCGTCTGGCGCATGACCTCCCGCGTCATGGATTCGATGCACCCGTTCTGGAACAGTGGGTCCATCGATTCATCAACCAGGAGAAAAAACCATGACCGGCTTCAACATCCTCCCGCTCGCCGTTGCCCTGCTGATCGGCATTGCCGCACTGGGTTCGTGCATCGGCATCGCGCTGGTGGGCCAAAAGTTTCTCGAAGGGACGACGCGCCAGCCCGAGCTGGTCGACACGCTGCAGACCAAGTTCTTCCTGGTCGCCGGCGTGACCGACGGGGCCTTCATCATCGCGACCGGCATCGGCCTCTGGTTCGCCACCGCAAGTCCGTTCGGTTGACGTTTGCGTAACCTTTCGCGAGGGTCCGGCGCGGCGAAGGCGACACGGTTCACTGGCACCATTCGTGCTAGTACCGTTGACACCGAATTGTTTACGGCTAAAGTATTTAACTATCAACAGTTCAGTTGTCTCAACCCTTCCCTAGCCGGAGAACCCGATGCGCCCCACGTTCCTGAAATCGCCCGCGCTGCCGCGCACCCTGCTCTCGCTGCTGCTGTGCGGCGCCGCCCTCGGGGCCTCGGTGTCGGCCGTGGCCGCACCGGTCAAGGTGGGTTTGGCCCTTGACATCTCGGGGCCTTTCGCGGCGTTGGGCGCCGAGGCGCGTGACGGCTTCGCGCTCGGCATCAAGCAGCTGAACGGCAAGCTCGGCGGGCAGGACGTGGAGTTCGTGCAGGCCGACATGGCCGGCAGCCCCGACCAGGCCAAGCAGCTGGTCGACCGCATGATCCAGCGCGACAAGATCGACATCTTCAGCGGCCCCATCGGCTCCAACGTGGCGCTGGCCGTGGGCCCGACGCTGTTCAACGCCAAGGTGCCGTACCTGTCGGCCAACGCCGGCCCGAGCCAGTTCGCCGGTGCGCAGTGCAGCCCCTACTTCTTCGGCACCGCCTACCAGAACGACCAGTTCCACGAGGCCGCCGGCAAGTTCGCACAGGACCGCGCGTTCAAGAAGATCGTGCTCATCGCCCCCAACTACCCGGCCGGCAAGGACGCCCTGGGCGGCTTCAAGCGCCAGTTCAAGGGCCAGGTGGCCGACGAGCTGTACACCAAGCTGGGCCAGATCGACTATGCCGCCGAACTCGCGCAGCTGCGCGCGGCCAAGCCCGACTCGATCTACTTCTTCCTGCCCGGCGCGATGGGCATCAACTTCATCAAGCAGTTCGTGGGCGCGGGCCTGTCGAAGGACATCACGCTCGTGACCAGCGGCTTCTCGGCCGACGAGGACGTGATCGGTGCCGTGGGCGAGCCCATGCTCGGCCTGTTCAACACCTCGCACTGGGCGCACGACCTGGACAACGCCGCCAACAAGGCCTTCGTGGCTGCGTTCCGCAAGGAATACAACGGCCGCTACCCGTCGGTGTACGCCGCGCAGGCCTATGACGCGATCCTCGCGATGGACGCTGCCGTGAAGCAATCGGGCGGCAACGCGCAGAACCGCGACGCCGTGGTCGCCGCCCTGAAGAAGGCCAACTACGCCTCGACGCGCGGCACCTTCAAGTACGCGAACAACCACTTCCCCATCGAGAACTTCTACCTGCGCGTGATCGGCAAGGACGCGCAAGGCAAGGTGACGAACAAGCTGATCAACACCGTGCTGACAAGCTACGGCGACAGCTACGCCAGCAAGTGCGCAATGAAGTGATGCGGCTCGTCTTTCCATGAGCGGCATCCTCGTCCTCGAGCAATTGCTCAACGGCATCGGCTACGGCCTGATGCTCTTTCTTCTGGCGGCGGGCCTCACGCTGGTGTTCGGCATCATGGACGTGCTGAACCTGGCGCACGGCTCGCTGTTCATGGCCGGCGCCTACGTGGCGGCCGAGGCGCACACGCGCACCGGATCGTTCGCCGCCGCCATCGTCGTGGCGGTGCTCGTCACCGTGGTGGTGGCGCTGCTCATCGAGGTGCTGCTGATGCGCCGCCTCTACAAGCGCGACCACCTGGCGCAGGTGCTCGCCACCTTCGGCGTGATCCTGGTGGCCGACGACATCGTCAAGATGATCTGGGGCCCCTCGCCCGTGATGGCGCCCACGCCGGCCGCGCTCTCGGGCCCGGTCGAGCTGATGGACGGCCTGCCCTACCCCTCGTACCGCCTCGTGGTGCTCGCGGGCGGCCTGCTGATGGCGCTGGCGCTGTACGTGCTGGTGAACCACACGCGCATCGGCATGCGGGTGCGCGCGGGTGCGTCCGACCGGCCGATGGCCGAGCTGATGGGCGTGCGCGTGGGCCGCATCTTCAACGGCGTGTTCCTGCTCGGCGCGGCGCTGGCCGCGCTGGCCGGCGCGCTCATGGGCCCGATCGTTGCGGTGCAGGTGGGCATGGGCGAAGCCATCCTGATCCCGGCGCTGGTGGTGCTGGTGATCGGCGGCATCGGGTCGGTGCGCGGCGCCTTCGTGGCCGCGCTGCTGGTCGGCGTGGTCGACACCATCGGCCGCGCCTTCGTGCCGATGCTGCTGCGCGCCACGCTGCCGCCCGCCACGGCGGCCGACCTGGGGCCGCTGTTCGCCGAGGTGGCGATGTACGCGCTCATGGTCGTCGTCCTGATCTTCCGGCCCTCGGGCCTCTTCTCCGCCCGCGCATGAAACCCTCGTCACGCACCTTCGGCCTCGGGCTGCTCCTCGTGGCGCTCGCGGCCTTTCCGCTGGTCGCGCCGCTGTTCGGGCTCGACTTCTACATCGGCTTCGTGCGGCGCGTGCTCGTCGTCGCACTGGCCGCCGCGAGCCTGAACTTCATCCTCGGCTTCGGCGGCATGGTGGCGCTCGGGCACGCGGGCTTCATCGGCATGGGCGCCTACACGGTGGTGGCGCTCAGCGACGCCGGCGTGATGTCGGCCTGGATCCTGTGGCCGATGGCCGCGCTGGTGGCCGGCCTGGTCGCCGCGCTGATCGGCACGGTGGCGCTGCGCACGCGCGGCGTGTACTTCATCATGACCACGCTGGCTTTTGCGCAGATGCTGTACTTCGTCGTCGTGTCGCTGCGCAAGTACGGCGGCGATGACGGCTACACGCTGATGTCGCGCCCCACGCTGCTGCCGGGCCTGGACCTGGGCAACGAATCGACCTTCTACTGGGTGGTGCTCGTGGTGGTGGCGCTCGCGCTGTGGTGGCTGCACCGCGCCACGCAGGCGCGCTTCGGCCATGCGCTGATGGGCATCCGCGACAACGAGACGCGCATGCGCGCGCTGGGCTACCCGGTGTTCCGACTGCAGCTCGTCGCCTTTGCCATCGCGGGCGCGATCGCCGGGCTGGCCGGCGCGCTGCTGGCCGGCGGCAACGGCTTCGTGAGCCCGGCCACGATGCACTGGACGCAGTCGGCCACGCTGGTGGTGATGGTCGTCATCGGCGGCCTGGGCCGCAGCTGGGGCGGGCCGGTGGGCGCCGTGGTCTGGCTGGTGCTCGAGGAAGCGCTCAAGCAGCACACCGAGCACTGGCACATGCCGCTGGGCCTGCTGCTGATCGCCGTCGCCCTCTGGGCCCCGCGCGGCCTGGCCGCACTGTCGACGAAACGCCGCACGGCCGCCGCTGCTGCTGCCGCCGTCACGCCGCAAGGCGCCGCAGGGAGCGCCAAGCCATGAGCCTTTTCAGAATCGAAGGGTTGGTCAAGCGCTTCGGCGGCCTGCTGGCGACCGACCATGTGAGCCTCACGGTGGAGCGCGGCGAGGTGCATGCGCTCATCGGTCCCAACGGCGCGGGCAAGACCACGCTGGTGAACCTCATCACCGGCCTGCTGGAGGCCGACGCGGGCCGGCTGATGCTCGACGGGCAGGACATCACGGCCTACAAGGACCACCAGCGCGTGGCCGCCGGCATGTCGCGCTGCTTCCAGGTGACACGCGTGTTCGCCAAGGAAACGGTGCACGACAACCTGATGCTCGCGGCGCAGGCCCATGCGGGCAGCAGCCTGCGCTTCCTGGCGCCGCGCGCCAAGGAACGCGACCTGGTCGACCGCGCCCACGCACTGGCCGACCGCGTGGGCCTGGGCAGCGAGCGCCACCGCATCGCGGGCACGCTGCCGCACGGCGCACAGCGCGCACTCGACGTGGCCTTGGCGCTGGCCGCCGAACCCAAGCTGCTGCTGCTCGACGAGCCGATGGCCGGCATGGGCCCCGACGAGTCGGCGCGCATGGTCGATCTCATCGAATCGCTGCGCGAATCGATGGCCATCCTGCTCATCGAGCACGACATGGACGCCGTGTTCCGTCTTGCCAACCGGCTCACGGTGCTGGTGCAGGGCAAGGTGCTGATGAGCGGCACGGCCGACGAAGTGCGGGGCCACCCCGATGTGCAAGCCGTGTACCTCGGCACCGAAGCGGAAGGACACGCATGAGCACGACGACCACAAAATCCACCCTGCTCGAGGCCACCGCCATCGAAGCCGGCTACGGCGCCAGCCAGGTGCTGTTCGGCATCGACGTGCGCGTCGGCGCGGGCGAAGTGATGGCGCTGCTGGGCCGCAACGGCATGGGCAAGAGCACGCTGCTGAAGGTGCTGACCGGCACCATCGCGCCGATGCGCGGCGGCGTGCAGTTCTGCGGCGCGGCCATCGGCGGCCACCGGCCCGACGCCATCGCGCGGCGCGGCATGGCCATCGTGCCCGAGGGGCGCCATGTGTTCCCCAACCTCAGCGTGGACGAACACCTGCGCGCCTTCGCACGGCCCCGCCCCGGCAGCGCGCCGCGCTGGACCGTGGAAGCGCTGTACAAGCTCTTTCCGCGCCTGTCGGAACGCAAGGCCAACGCGGGCAACCAGCTCTCGGGCGGCGAGCAGCAGATGCTGGCCATTGCGCGCGCGCTGTCGACGCACCCGCGCCTGCTGATCCTGGACGAAGCCACCGAAGGCCTGGCGCCGGTGATCCGCGAGGAGATCTGGCACTGCATCGCCACGCTGAAGTCCGAAGGCGAAGCGATCCTGGTGGTCGACAAGTACGTGCAGCGCCTGCTGCCGTTGGCCGACCGCCACGTGATCCTCGAGCGCGGACGCGTGGTGTGGCAGGGCGACTCGGCCGCGCTCGACGCCGACCGGTCGCTGTGGACGCGCTACCTGGGCGTGTGAGCCGGCGTTCGTCCGCTCGCTGCTAGCGCGGACGGCACGCCAGGAAGTTGGCCCAGGTCACATCGTCGCGGCCGATCCACTGGCTGTCCCATTGCAGGTCAAGGCCCGCCGCCGCCAGCGCGTCGGCGAACGCGTCTTTCGACCAGTACACGGTCTGGTAGTCGCC
This sequence comes from Variovorax sp. GW460-12-1-14-LB1, assembly GCF_059423605.1. NCBI lineage: Bacteria > Pseudomonadati > Pseudomonadota > Betaproteobacteria > Burkholderiales > Comamonadaceae > Variovorax > Variovorax sp. GW460-12-1-14-LB1. The sequence continues at coordinate 49,105 of NZ_JBWKYF010000030.1, read as the reverse complement.
GAGGGTCTCGCCTTCGCCGATGCGCATGGCCGCGAGAAAAACCCCGCCAGGCGTGAGTGCGTCGAACACCTTGCGCAGCACCGGCGCGATCTGCGCGCGATCGACATGGATCAGCACGCACATCGCAAGGACCGCGTCGTAGGGCCCGCCCAGCGCATCCGTGACGACATTGAGCAGCTCGCCCTTCTTGCCGCGCTCGGCCTGCAGGTCGAGAAACGCCTGGACCGCATCGGTGCGCCTCACGACGCCGCCCAGGGATTCGACGAAGTCGGCGTCCTGCCCCGACCCCGAACCGATCTCGAGCACGGTGCCGCCCGCGGGCACCAGCTGCATCATCCGGCGCACCGCCTCCTCGATCTCGGGCGGCCGGTGGCCCGCGACGATCGCGTTGTAGTCGCGCGCGGACGCTTCGTAGGACGCGATGGTGCGGTCCATGTGCTGGCGCACCGGGGTGGGGACGGTCATGGGCGCCGTGGCCGGGTTCAGACCGAGCGCGTGATGCCGCCGTCCACGCGCAGGTTCTGCCCCGTGATGTAGCCCGCGCCCTCGGAGGCCAGGAAGCCGATGGTGGCGGCGATCTCGGCGCTGCGGCCGTAGCGGCCCATCGGGATGCGCTCGCGGAACACGTCCTTCTCGGGCAGGCTGTCGATGAAGCCGGGCAGCACGTTGTTCATGCGCACGTTGTGCTTCGCGTACTGGTCGGCGAAGAGCTTGGTGAAGGCCGCGAGGCCGGCGCGGAACACGCCCGAGGTCGGGAACACCGGGTCGGGCTCGAAGGCGGCAAAGGTCGAGATGTTGATGATCGCGCCGCCGCCCTGCTTCACCATGTGCGGCGCCACGAGGCGCGCGGGGCGCACGGCGCTCAGGAAGTAGACGTCCATGCCGCGGTGCCAGTCGTCGTCGCTGATCTCCAGGATCGGCGCGCGCGGGCCGTGGCCGGCGCTGTTCACGAGCACGTCGATGCGGCCCCATTCGGCGATGACCTTGTCCACGAGGCGCTGGATGTCGTCGTTCGACTGGTTGGAGCCGGTGACGCCGAGGCCGCCGAGTTCCTGCGCCAGCGCCTCGCCCTTGCCCGACGAGGACAGGATGGCGACGCGAAAGCCGTCGTCCGCCAGCTTGCGCGCCGCCGCGGCGCCCATGCCGCTGCCGCCGGCGGTGACGATGGCTACTTTCTGATCTGACATGGTGGGTTCCTCCTTCGGATGAAACCCCGTAGCCTACCCCTCGATGTCCCAGCGCGCTTTCACGGGGAAAGGCGCGCTGTCCTGCAGGGTGAAGCGCTTCAGGTCTTCCTCGAACTCGGCCTGCGGCATCAGCGAGGGCACCTGCTCGGGCCTGGCGCGCGGGCCCGTCTTGAAAGGCCGCGAGACCAGCGGCTGCCGGCTCAGCGCCTGCAGGTAGGCGGCGGTTTCCGTGCCGTCCATGAAAGCCGTGACGGTGGCCACGTCGGCCGCGATGCGCTCGGCCATCTCGGGCTCGGACAGGTCCCAGTCGCCGAGGTAGCTCAGGTCGACGAAGGCTTCCAGGAATTTCGCGCAGACGAAATCGGCGAACGAGCCGTGGCCGACGCTGCTTTCCTCGTCGTCGTGCCACACGAAGGCCACGCCCACGGCGCCGCCGTCCAGCGGCACGAGGCAGTAGGCGTCGCCCGCGCCCGATTGCGCAAAGGGCAGGAAGCGACGGCCGTCCTGCCACTTGGCGTCGAGCCACTCATCGAGGTCGTTGGCCGCCTGCTCGGCGTCCAGCCACTCGAAGTCGGGGAAGCCGACCAGATCAGGCGGCCCGCTGGCGAGGAGCTGTTGCAGCAGCGGGGGAATTTCGATGCCGGTGCGGCGCGAGAGATCGTCGAACGTCATCGCTCAGGCCGTCGGCAACGTGGCCTGCATCGACGGCCGGTGGTTGAACACGGCGAACCACTTCGCGCTGTTCGGCGCCTGGGCGCGCCAGTCCACCGAGGGAAAGCGGAAGTCCATGTAGCCCAGCGCGCAGCCGAAGGCGATGGTGCCGATGTCGACGCGATCGCCGAACGACGGCGCCGCCGCTTCCAGCCACTCGAGGCCGGTGCGCACCTTGTCGAGCTGGCCGTCGGTCCAGTCGCTCCAGCGCAGCGCCTCGGGGCGCAGCATGGTCTCGTAGCGCGCGAGCAGCGCGGCGCCGGTCATGCCGTCGGCCAATGACAGCTCGGTCAGGCGCGCCCAGCGCGCGGACCCGACGGCCGGAAACAGGCCGCCGGCGTACGCGGTGTCGAGGTACTCGCAGATCACGCGGCTGTCGAACAGTGCCTGGCCGTCGTCGGTGAGGAAGGTCGGCACCTGGCCCAGCGGGTTGGTCGGAAGGATGCGCGCGTCACGCTTCACCGGGCCGGCGGCGCTCGGGAGCTTCTCGATGCGGTCGGCCACGCCCAGCTCGTGGGCCACGACCATGCACTTGCGCACGAAGGGAGACGCGGGAGAGAAGAAGATCTTCATGGCCGGAGTGAGCGAGTAGGTGTTGAAAAAGGAGGCAGGCCGTTCAGCCCGTGATCGGCGTGCGCGGCGATCCCGGCTTGCGGATGCGCAGCATGCCCTCTTGCGCCGCCGAAGCCACGAGGCGGCCGTCGCGCGTGTAGAGGCTGCCGCGACACAGGCCGCGCGCGCCGCCCGCGCTGGGCGAGTCGACCACGTAGAGCAGCCAGTCATCGAAACGGAAATCGCGGTGGAACCACATCGCGTGGTCCAGGCTGGCGGGGCGCACCTGGCCGCTCATGAAGCTCAGGCCGTGCGGCAGCATGGCGGCGCGCAGCAGGCCGTGGTCGGAGGCGTAGGCCAGCAGCGCGCGGTGCACCGTCAGGTCGTCGGGCAGCGGCGCGATGGCGCGCATCCAGATGGCGCTCTGGTTCTCGGTCGGGCGCACCTCGGGCCGCAGCAGGTCTTCGGGATCGACGCGCCGGTACTCGATGCCGTGCGGCTGGATGGCCTTGGAGCGCCAGGGTTCGGGCAGGCGGTCGCCGAGCGCGATGCGCTGGTCGAGCTCGCTGGTCAGGCCCTCGGGGCCTTCGACGGCGGGCATGGGGAACTGGTGCTCGACGCCCTCGTCCACGGTCTGGAACGAGGCCGACATCTCGAAAATGATGCGGTCCTGCTGGCGCGCCACCACATGGCGCGTGGTGAAACTGCGGCCGTCGCGCACGCGGTCGACGCTGTACTCGATGGGCGCGTGCTCGCCGGGCAGCAGGAAGTAGGCGTGCATCGAATGCACCGGGCGCTCGGCGCCCACCGTGAGGCTGGCGGCCATGAGCGACTGGCCGAGCACCTGGCCGCCGAAGACGGCGGGCGTGCCGATGTCCTCGCTCTGGGCCAGGAAGCGGTCGCCGCCCAGGGGTTCGAGCTGCATGAGGGCGACGAGGTCGGCAACGAGGCGGGCGGCAAGGACGGGTTCGGGGGTCATCGGGGGAAGGGATTCGGTGCAGAAAAGCAATCCACGACGATAGCAAAGGCCGGGCCCGCGCGCTGTCGCGGCCCGGTCAGCAGCGCCCGGCGGGCCTACTTGAAGAAGCAGATGTCCAGCATCAGGCGCAGGCTGCAGCCGTGATCGGTGCCGCCGTCCACCATGCGCACCGGCACACCGCCCAGCAGCATCGCGCCGTCGGCGCCGTACGCCAGCGGCGAACGCGCGGCTTGGGCGAACGGGCCGCTGAGCGTTTCCTGCTCGACGTACTTCAGGTACTGGCGCCGCGAGAAATCGACCGTGTCGGCCGACTTCAGCGCCACCGCCGCGTAGCGCTTGCCGTAGACCGTGCCGAAGTAGCGCAGCACCGGCCCGGTGCGGTCGCCGTACTTCACCTCGGCCTTCGCGAAGCCGGTCTGGACGAGGAAGTTGCGGTCCTCGGGGGTCAGGTCGGCGTCGAAGGCCATCAGCACGTACTGGCCTTCGAAGCTCTGGTTGCGCGCCACCTTCAGTTCGCCGATGAGCGCGGGCGTGACCTTGGTGCGGCCGTCCCAGCGCAGCAACGCGGCCACGGACGGGTCGCCGTCGAACACGTAGTGGTACTTGTCGCCGGCGATGGCGACCTTGCGGCCGTCCTTGGCCGCGACGAAGCTCAGCACGCGGTCCTTGCCGTGGACGGGATCGCCCTCGGGGGTGCTGGCGCAGCCCACCTGCAGCAGGCCGAGGGTGGCGCAGGCCAGCGCCAGGAAGAGCCGACGCGCGGGGGTCGACAGCGAAGAAGAAAGAGGCACGGTGTGTCCGGGGTTCGAGTTCATCCAGCCCCGGACTCTAGCGCCGCGCCGCGCTCAGAAGGTGTGAATGAATCCGGCGTGGCCGAGCAGCCTGCCCAGGCGCGCCCCCTCAAGGCGCAAAGCGCAGCCATAGCCGGGCTATGGCGAGCATTTGCAACGCAGAGGGGGCGTGTCTGGGCGGGATGAGCGGGCATGGCGGATTCGTTCACACCTTCTCAATGGTCCAGGTCGACGCCGTCGGCCACCAGCTTTTTCTGCAGCGCCGCCACGTCGATCGCCGCGAAGCGGCCGCTGCCCAGCGACGCCGCCGCCGTGCCCGCCGCCTGCCCCATGACGAAGCAGCCGCCGCTGGCGCGCGCGGCCGACTGGCCCTCGTGCGTCATCGAGGCGCAGCGCCCGGCCACCAGCAGGTTGTCGAGCGTCTGCGGCACCAGCATGCGCCACGGCAGGTGGTTGTAGGCGTTGGCTTCGTCGCGCGGGAAGGCCCACTCGATGCGACCGTCGGCGTGCATTTCCATCGGCCAGGCATTCAGGCCGATGGTGTCGTCGAAGGTGGCCGAGCCGAGGATGTCCTCGCGGCCCAGCGCGTACAGGCCCTGGATGCGCCGCGTCTCGCGGATGCCGACCTGCGGCGCGATCTCCACGATGGCCGAGGGCGCGAAGCCCGGCACCTCGGCCTGCAGGAACTTGAAGTACGCCGCGATCTGGCGCCGGCCTTCGAGCTCGCCGTCGCTGAGCTCGCGCGCATCGACGCCGTTCATCGCGCGGCCTTCTGCGTTGCGGATCTGCGTGACGTTGGCGCGCCATTCGCGCGGGTCCTTGTTGGGCCGCAGGATCGCGCCTTCGCGCGGAAAGCTGTACTTGCCCGGGTGCTGCTGCTCGGCGCGCGCCATGAAGCCGTTGATGGCCGAGAACTCGCCCACCGCTTCCAGCGCGGCCGGTGCGTCGACCTGGCCGATGCGGAACATGGTGGTCGGGAACAGCCCGCTGCCGTGGCCGTCGCCCACTTCGAAGGGCACGCCCGCGAAGGCCGCCACGTCGGCGTCGCCGCTGGCGTCGATGAAGGCATTGGCGCGGATCGCCTGGCGGCCCGACTTGGTCTCGACCACCAGCGCGGCAATGCGCGCGCCGTCGTGCAGCACCGCCGCGGCATACGCGTGGAACAGCATCTGCACGCCGGCCGCTTCGAGCAGCTGGTCGGCGGCCAGCTTGTAGGCCGAGGTGTCGTACGAGCGCACGCAGATGCGCCCGCCCATGCCGTTCTGCGGGGCGTTCATGCCGTTGAAGCCGGCGATGCGGTCGATGAGGTCGTCGACCACGCCGCGCACCAGCTGCGTCATCTCGCCGCGGCGCTTGCCGTACAGGCCCGCGAAGTTGGTCACGCCGCCCGCGGTGCCCATGCCGCCGAGAAAACCGTAGCGCTCCACCAGCAGCGTGCGCGCGCCGTGGCGCGCAGCGCTCACCGCGGCGGCGATGCCGGCGGGGCCGCCGCCGACCACGACCACGTCGAAGTCGCCGAACACCGGCAGCGCGCGCGCCGGTTCGGTCAGGGTGTGTGGTTGCTGCGTCGTCGCCATCACTGGAGCTTGATGCCGCGGGTCGAAATGATCTTGCTCATGATCGCCGCCTCTTCCTTCACGCGCGTGCGCATGCCGTCGGGCGAGGTGCCCACGGCCTGCCAGCCTTGCTCGAAGAGCTTGCGGCGCACGTCGGGGTCTTTCATGACGATCTCGATCTCGCGGCTGATGCGGGCCTGCGCGGTCTTCGACATGTTGGCCGGGCCGAGCAGCGCCACCCACACCTCGAGGTTGAAGTCTTTCACGCCGGCGTCGGCCAGCGGGGCGATCTCGGGCACCAGCGCGCTGCGCCCGCCCGTGAGGCCCACGGCCTTGAGCTTGCCGGCGCGGATCTGCGGCATGGCCACGCCCGGCGGGATCAGGCCCATCTGCACCTGGTCGCCCAGCATGCCGGTGACGACCTGCGGGTTGCCCTGGTAGGGCACGTGCTCGGGCTTGAAGCCGGCCACGCGGCTCTTGAGCAGTTCCATGCCCAGATGGCCGACCGAGCCCACGCCCACCGAGCCGTAGTTCCACTTGTCGCCGGCCTGGCGCGCGGCGTCGAAGAAGGCGGTGCCCGAGGGCAGGCTGTTCTGCGCCACGAGCACCAGCGGCGCGGTGGCGATCAGCGACAGGTACGTGAAGTCTTTCGCGGGGTCGTACGGCAGCTTGGGGTACAGCATCTTCGACGACGTGAGGTTGCCGTTGATGACGATGCCCAGCGTGTGGTCGTCGGTGGCCTTGGCCACCTGGTCGGCCGCGATGTTGCCCGAGGCACCGGCCTTGTTGTCCACCACGACCGGTTGGCCCAGCGCGCGGGACAGCGGCTCGGCGATGGTGCGCGCCGCGATGTCGGGCGTGGAGCCGCCCGGGAAACCCACCAGCAGGCGGATCGGCTTGGTCGGCCACGCGGGGGTGTCGGCGCTGGCGGACAGCGGCAGCGCCGCGGTGGCGGCCAGGCCGCAGGCGATCAGGAGGGCTCTCTTGGTGGCTTGCATGGAAAAAGACAGTTAAAAGGTAAACAAAAATGCAAAGAGAGCCAGCTTAACTGGCGCGCCGAGCCCTGGGCAAGGCGCACCCTCGTCAGTCGAGGCTGATGTTGCCCCGGCGCACCAGCTCCCCATACACCTTCGACTTGGCCTCAGCGTTGCGCTCGATCTCCTCGGGCGACCAGGCCAGCGGCTCGAAGGCGAAGGTGTCGAAGCGGGCGCGGATGTCGGGGTCGGCGATGACCTTGGCCACGTCGGCGTTGATCCTGGCCTTCACGGCCGCCGACACGCCCTTGGGCGCCAGCAGCGACACGAAGGAGTTGACCTCCAGCGAGGCCGGGCCGCCGGCCTCGGCCATGGTGGGCACGTCGGGCATCTGCGGGATGCGCTTGGGCGCGGCCACGGCGATGTAGCGCAGCTTGCCGGCCTTGTAGATGCCCTGGCTCGACGGGATGCTCGCGAAGGCCCACGGCACCTCGCCGGTGCCCACGTTGGAATACAGCTGCGACACCTCGCGGTACGGCGCATGCCGCATGCGGATGCCCGTGAGCGCTTCGAGCTGCTGCGCGCCCAGGTGGCCCGGGCTGCCGACGCCCCACGAGCCGTAGACGATGCCTTCGGGGTTGGCCTTGGCGGCGGCGATCAGGTCGCCCATGGTCTTCCACTTCGACTCGGTGCCCACGGCCACGAAGAAGGGCGTGCGGAACAGCGAGGCGACCGGGTCGAAGTGCTGCAAGGTCACGAAGTTGCGCGACTTGTACAGGTGCGGCAGCGCGGCGATGTGCTCGCTGTCCAGCTGCAGCAGCGTGTAGCCGTCGGGCGCGGCGCGGCGCGCCTGGTCGATGGCGATGAAGCCGCCGCCGCCGGGCCGGTTGTCGACCACCACGCGCTGGTTCCACAGGCGCGAGAGCTTGTCGGACACGAGGCGCAGCACCGCGTCGGGGCCGCTGCCGGCCGCGAACGGGGTGATCAGCGTCACCGGCTTGCTCGGGTAGTCGCTGCCCTGCGCCCAGGCGCCGGAGGCGGCGGTCAGGGCCAGGACGGCGGTCGTCAGCAATGCGCGTGGAAAGTTCATGGGTTGTCTCCTGGGCCTTCGGCCTCGTTGGTAGGGATCGGGTGAAAAAACCGTGTCAGCGCGGCGCGGGCGTCTCGCCCAGGCAATGCTCGGGCCGCCAGGCGTACAGCCATTCGACCGCATCGTAGAAGCGTTCAGGCGTGCGCCCGGTCCACAGGCTGTTGCGCACCAGGCGCTCCACGCCGTGGGCGTGGTACAGGCGCCCCATCTCGCGCACCGACAGCACGACGCGCGCGCAGCGTGCGATGCGGGCCTGTTCGTAGCGCTGGAAGGCGGCGGTCATGTCGAAGTCGCAGGCCTTCACGGCCTCGCCGAGCGTCACGGCGTCTTCGAGCGCCATGCAGGCGCCCTGCGCGAGGTACTGCATCATGGGGTGCGCCGCGTCGCCCAGCAGCGTGGCCGGGCCGTCGCTCCAGCGCTCGACGGGGTCGCGGTCGGCGGTGCTCCAGCGGCGCCACGAGGTCGGGCGGTCGAGCAGCTGGCGCGGGCGCGCATGCACGCCTTCGAAGTACGACAGCACTTCGTCCTTGCTGCCGTCGGTGACGCCCCACTCTTCTTCTTCACGGCTGTGGAAGGTGACGACCAGGTTGTACTGCTCGCCGTGGCGCAGCGGGTACTGCACGAGGTGGCAGTTCGGGCCGGCCCAGACCACGGGCGCGTTCCATTGCAGGTCGGCGGGCATGTCGGCCGCGGGCACGACGGCGCGGTAGACCACGTGGCCCGACACGCGCGGCGCGTCGCCGATGAGCTTGGCACGCACCACCGACTTCACGCCGTCGCAGCCGACGATGGCGTCGGCCTGGAAACGGCGGCCGTCGCGCGTGACGGCCGTGACGCCGTGCGCGCCGATGTCGATCGCCTCGACCTGCGCCGAGGTGTGGAAGCGGATCAGCGGATGCTGCTTCACGGCCTCATGGATCGCGCCGTGCAGGTCGGCGCGGTGGCTCACGGCGTACGGATTGCCGAAGCGCGCGCGGAAGGCCTCGCCGACGGGCACCGAGGCGACTTCACTGCAGTCGACCGCGTCCATCATCACGAGCCGGTCGGTGAACACCGCGCTGCGGCGCACGGCCTCACCCACGCCCAGCGCGTCGAGCGCCGCGAAGGCGTTGGGGCCGAGCTGCAGGCCGGCGCCGATCTCGCCGATGACGGCGCTCTGTTCGAGCAGGTCGATGGCCACGCCCAGGCGTGCGAGCGCGAGCGCGGCCGCCATGCCGCCGATGCCGCCGCCGACGAGCAGCACGGAGGGAGGATGCTTCGAGAGGGTCATGCGCGGGCCGGGAAACTCAGTCGATGCGCACGGTGAGGGACGGCAGGCGCTCGATGCTGACCTTGATCGTCTGGCCCGGCTTCACCGCGCCCACGCCTTCGGGCGTGCCCGTGAAGATCAGGTCGCCGGGCTGCAGCGCGAACAGCGTCGAGAGGTTGGCGATGACCTCGTTCACCGACCAGATCAGGTGCGTGATGTCGCTGTTCTGGCGCACCTGGCCGTCGACCTCGAGCGTGATGGCGCCGGCGTTGATCTCGCCCACGTCGGCCAGCGTGCGCAGCGGCGCGATGGGGGCCGAGAAGTCGAAGGCCTTGCCGATCTCCCAGGGGCGGCCGGCTTCGCGCATCTTCATCTGCAGGTCGCGGCGCGTCATGTCCAGGCCCACGGCGTAGCTGTGGATGTGGCTGGCGGCCTGGTCGACAGGAATGTCCTTGCCGCCCTTGCCGATGGCGACCACCAGCTCGGCTTCGTAGTGGTAGTTGCTCGTGAGCGAGGGGTACGGCACGGCGCCGATAGCGCCTTCGGCCACGGGCACGACCGAGGCGTCGTCGTTCGGCTTGCAGAAGAAGAACGGCGGTTCGCGGTCGGGGTCGAAGCCCATCTCGCGCGCATGCGCCGCGTAGTTGCGGCCCACGCAGTAGACGCGGCGCACGGGGAACTGCTGGTCGGAGCCGACGATGGGAAGGCCGACAATGGAAGGGGGCGTGAAGACGAAGGACATGGAAGCTCCTGCCGCGGGGGACGGCACATCAGACAAACAAGAAAAAGAGGAAAAGAAGGTCGCCGCGCTTTCAGGCGTCTTCGAGAAAGGCTTCGCGCAAGATGCCCATGGCCTGCTGCACGGGGCGGTCGGAAAAACTGAAGAGCACGGTGTCTTCGTTCGGTGACGACAGGCGCAGCGGCGCCCACGAGGGCACGACGAAGGTGTCGCGCGGGCCGAAGTCGAAGCGCTGGCCGGCAATTTCGGCCGTGCCGTGGCCTTCGACCACGCTGTAGACGGTGCCGTCGGTGGCGCGGTGCGCCTGGCCCGCGAAGCCCTTGGGCAGCAGCTGCAGCTGGGTCGAGATGGTCGGCATCGGCGAGCCGCCCGTCAGCGGGTTGATGTAGCGCAGCTTGTGGCCGAGCCAGGCGTCGGGCGCCTCCTGCTTCTGCAACTGGGCCAGCGCCTCGCGGCTGCGCAGGTAGGGGTAGTTGAAGATCGGCGAGGTGGCCGAGGTGTGGTCGTGCCGCACCGGCACCATGTTGTGGCCGAAGCGCGCCAGGCTGTGGCCTTCGGGGCGCGCCACGTGCTGCACCTTGGCGTCGTCGTTCTCGGCGAAGCCGGCGTCGAAGAAGCGCAGCATCGGGATGTCGAGCCCGTCGAGCCAGACCACCGGCTCGGTCACGCCTTCGATGCCTTCGTTGCCGTGGTCGTGCCAGGCCCACGAGGGCGTGATGATGAAGTCGCCGGGGTGCATGGTCGTGCGCTCGCCGCCCACGGTGGTGTAGGCGCCCTTGCCGTCCACGATGAAGCGCAGCGCCGACTGCACGTGGCGGTGCGACGGTGCCACCTCGCCCGGCATGATGAGCTGCAGGCCGGCGTAGATCGACTGCGTGATCGACGCGTTGCCGGGCAGCGCCGGGTTCTCGAGCACCAGCACGCGGCGCACGGCCTCTTCGGCGGTGATGAGGTCGGCCGACTCCATGAGCAGCGGGCGGATCTCGTCGTAGCGCCACAGCGCGGGCACGCACGGGCTCTTGGGTTCGCGCGGCACCAGCACGTGCAGCGACTCCCACAGCGGCGAGAGGTTCAGCGGACGGATGCGGGCGTAGTAGTCGCGGCGCTCGGCAGCATTGGCCGGTGCGCCGGCGGCATGGGAAGAAGCGGGGTTCATGGGGTCGGTGTCTCCGTTGGCGGCATTGTTGACCCGCACCACTATTTCCTCAAGACCGCGTGCCAATACACGGAATTCGAAATTTCGATAATGGTGTCTTTCGCCTTCAAGGCTCCCGCCCGCCTCACCCCATGTCCAAGCTCGATCTCGAATGGCTCGCCGTGTTCGACGAGGTCTACAAGACCGGCAACGTCACCAAGGCCGCCGAGCGCCTGGGCATGGCGCAGGCGGCGGCCAGCACGGCGCTGAACAAGCTGCGCGCGCACTTCGACGACCGCCTGTTCACCCGCACCGCGCAGGGCATGCAGCCCACGCCGCACGCCGAGCGCATCTACCCGAACCTGCGCGAGGCGCTGGCGCAGCTGGCGCAGGCGCAGGGCAACCGCAGCAGCTTCGAGCCGGCGCGCGCGCAGCGGCGCTTTCGCATCTGCATGACCGACATCAGCGAGGTGGTGCTGCTGCCCGGCCTGCTCGACCACCTGCGCCATGCGGCGCCGGGCGTGCACATCGAGACCGAGATCATCTCCACCCACAGCGGCCGCCGGCTGCAGGACGGCGACGTCGACCTGGCCGTGGGCTTCATGCCGCAGCTGGACGCGGGCTTCTACCAGCAGGTGCTGTTCATGCAGAACTTCGTCTGCCTGGCGGCGCAGAACCACCCGCGCATCGGCGCCAAGCTCACGCGCAAGCGCTTCGAGGAAGAGGCGCACGCGGTGGTGTCCAGCTCGGGCACGGGGCACGCCATCGTCGACACCACCATCGCGCGCCTGGGCCTGAAGCGCAACGTGGTGGTGCGGCTGTCGAGCTTCCTGAGCGTGGCGCGCATCGTGGCCCACACCGAGCTGATCGTGGTGGTGCCGCGCATCCTGGGCAACGTGCTGGCCACGCAGGAGCCGGTGAAGGTGCTGGCGCCGCCCTTCACGCTGCCGGCCTACGCCGTCAAGCAGCACTGGCACGAGCGCTTTCATGCCGACCCGGGCAACGCCTGGCTGCGCCGCACGCTGGCCCAGCTGTTCAGCGGCAGCTGAACAGCGGCGGGCGAGCGCCAAAGGACGCCCGGGCGCTCGCATAATCGCGGCTCCCCACCCACAGCCCACAGAAAAAAGGCGCCCCATGTCTTCCATCACCCTCCGATTCCTGGCCGAACCCAGCACCGTCAACTTCGGCGGCAAGGTCCACGGCGGCACGGTCATGAAGTGGATCGACGAGGCCGGCTACGCCTGCGCCACCAGCTGGGCCAAGCGCTACTGCGTCACCGCCTTCATCGGCAGCATCCGCTTTCACCGGCCGATCATGATCGGCGACCTGGTCGAGGTCGAGGCCCGCCTGGCCTATACCGGCAAGACCAGCATGAACATCTCGGTCGAGGTGCGCAGCGGCGACATGAAGGGCGGCGTGATGGAAAAGACCACCGAATGCCTGATCGTGTTCGTCTCGGTCGACTCGCACGGCCGGCCGCTGCCGGTGGAAGCCTTCGTGCCCGGCACGCCCGGCGAAATGGCGCTGGCCGAGCGCGCCAAGGCGCACCTGGACGCCAGCCGCGCCGCCGGCGGCACGCCCTGATCACGGGCGCGGGGATAGGCGGCGCGCCCTAACCACGGCGCGCCCGGGCGGCTAGAGTCGTGTGATTGCATCCCAAGGAACACACCGCATGGCCACCTCCCGAGACGACGACAGCAACGACAAGACCGACCGCATCAAGGACTCGGCCCAGCAGATCTGGCTGGCCGGCCTCGGCGCCTTCGCCAAGATGCAGCAGGAAGGCAGCAAGGCCTTCGAGGCGCTGGTCAAGGACGGCGCCGGCATGCAGAAGAAGACCCAGCAGGCCGCCGAGGAAACCCTGGCCCAGGCGCAGCAGCGCATGGCCGGCTTCGCCAGCGAGTTCGGCACCAAGGCCGCCGGCCAGTGGGGCAAGCTCGAGAACATCTTCGAAGACCGCGTGGCGCGCGCGCTCGAAAAGCTCGGCGTGCCCTCGGCCGCCGACGTGGCCGCACTGCAGGCGCGCGTCGAGGCGCTCGAGGCCCAACTCAAGCAGCGCGATGCCAAGACCTCGCCCGTGCGCGCCTCGCGCAAGACCGCGCCGGCCCCCGCCGCCAAGAAGACCCTGCGCCGCACCAAGGCCGGCTGACATCGTTCTGTAATTGCGGCACTGCACAAAAATTCAGCGCCGCAAAACATGTCCCGCACCGTTCATGGTGCAGCGCACATGCGCTAGAGTGCCCCCAAGACCAAGAGAAACCACGGGGGCACCGACATGGCAAAGAAGGCGCCACGCCGCACTGCGCAACGCATCCTCGAAGCCGCATTGGATTTGTTCAACCGCTTCGGGGAACCGAACGTGTCGACCACGCTGGTGGCCGGCGAGCTGAACATCAGCCCCGGCAATCTCTACTACCACTACCCCGCCAAGGAAGAGCTGATCAACAAGCTCTACGAAGGCTACGAAGCCGAGCTCAACGAGCTGCTGCACGCCAGCGAAGGCGTGCACGACGTGGAGGACGCCTGGTTCTTCATGCACAGCCTGTTCGAGCTGATCTGGCGCTACCGCTTCCTGTACCGCGACCTCAACGACCTGCTGAGCAAGAACCGGCACCTGGAGACCCAGTTCCAGCTCGTGCTCAAGAACAAGGCACGCGCCATCCGCCAGCTGATCGCCGGCCTGAGCCGCGCCGGCCACCTGGACATCGACGCGCACGAGGTCGACACGCTGGCCCAGAGCATGGTCGTCGTGCTGACCTACTGGCTCAGCTACGAGTACGTGCGCAACCCGCGCCAGGCGCTGGAGCCCGCGCACGCGCAGGGCGCGCTGATGCGCGGCGGCCACCACACGCTGCACCTGCTCGCGCCCTACCTCGCACGTGACCAGCGTCGCCACTTGCTGGCGCTGAGCAATGCCTACAACGGCGAAAGCGCCGCCAGCAACCCCAGCCCCGTGCCACCGACTGTCGATATGGCGGCCTAGAACATCCATGCCCCACTCCGATTTCAAACCGCTCTCGCTGCTGTCCGCCGGCCCTGCCGCGGCCACTGCCACCGCCGGCACCGAACCCTGGACGCCCCTTCCCTACCCCGACGTGCCCCGCTACGACGCGCGCAGCCTGCTCGCCCACTGGCAGCGCCTGCACGCCGGCCACGCACTGCCGCCGCCCGCGCCCGACGCGCCGCTGGCCGAAGGCTGGGCGCTGTACCACAGCGGCGAGTTCGAACGCGCCGCCGCCCTCGGCTTGCGCCACGGCCCCGACGGCCTGGCGCTCGCCAACCAGGCGACCGCGATCTACGCCAACTACCTGGAGCCGCGCGAGGCCGTGCGGCTCGCCATGTTCCGCCAGGTGATCGAGCGCGCCGGCGCGCAGGTCGCGGCCGAACCCGACAACTGCCAGGCACTGTACTGGCAGGCCTACGCGCTGGGCCGCTACAGCCAGGGCATCAGCGTGGCGCGCGCCCTGGCGCAAGGCCTGGGCACCAAGCTCAAGGGCGCGCTGGAGCACGTGATCGAGCTGCAGCCCGAGCACGGCGACGCGCACCTCGCGCTGGCCGCCTTCCACGCCGAAGTGATCGACAAGGTCGGCGCGCTGGTCGGGCGCATGACGTACGGCGTGCGCGCCGAAACCTCGATCGAGCTGTTCGAGCGCGGACTGGCGCTGCACCCGCAGTCGGCGGCCGGAATGATGGAGTACGCGCGTGCGCTGCTGATGCTGCACGGCGAGTCGCGACTTGGCGAGGCGAACGGGCTGTACGAGAAGGCGGCCGCGCTGACGCCGGCGGATGCGCGCGAGCGGTTGGATGTGGAGCTGGCGCGCGCCGGCCTGACGGACTGAAGGGCCTGAACGCTTGCTATTGGTACCACTTGGTACCAACCCATTTAAGATGCGCGGTTTCCGACCTTCTTCCCGACCGCCATGTCCGACCTCAACACCCAATTCGAAGCCGCCCAGGCCAACTCCAAGCTGCTGGCCGAGCGCCCCGACAACCCGACCCTGCTGAAGATCTACGCCCTGTTCAAGCAGGCGACCGAAGGCGACAACACCGCCAAGAAGCCCAGCTTCAGCGACATCGTCGCGCGCGCCAAGTGGGACGCGTGGACCGCCCAGAAGGGCGCCACCGCCGACGAGGCGAAGCAAAAATACATCGACCTGATCGAATCCCTGCGCGCAGGCTAGGCTCTCCCCCAGGCTGCGCGCACTTCGTGTCGCTGCGCCAACCCCCTTCCGGGGGCGACACCTGCGGCCCGGCAAAGCCGGTTCCGCGGTGTCTCACGAAGCAGAACCGACGATCCCGCGTTCCTGGAGCGCGGCGATCTGCTCGGCGCTCAAGCCGATCTCCTCCAGCACCGCCTGTGTGTCCGCCCCCAGCGCCGGCGCATTGCGTCGGTGCCCGGCCGGCGTGAGCGACAGCTTGGGCACGAAGCCGGGCACCGCGAGCGCGCTGCCGTCGGGCATCGTCACCTCCTGCAGCATGCCGCGCGCGGCGTAGTGCGGGTCGGCCGCGATGTCGGCGATGGTGTAGATGCGCCCGGCCGGCACGTGCGCCGCATCGAGCGCAGCCAGCACCTCGGTCACCGTGCGCTGCGCGGCCCAGTCGCCGATGGCGGCGTCGAGCATCCCGACCTGCGCCACGCGCCCCGTGTTGCCGGCCAGCGCCGGGTCGGCCGCAAGGTCCGGCCGGCCGATGCAGGCCATGAGCCGCTTGAAGATGCTGTCGCCGTTGCCCGCGACGATGGCGTAGCCGCCGTCCGCGCAGCGGTAGGCGTTGGTGGGCGCAATGCCCGGCAGCGCGCTGCCGGCGGCCTCGCGCACCGCGCCGAATTCGGCGTACTCGGGCAGCAGGCTTTCCATGCAGTTGAAGACCGCCTCGTACAGCGCGACGTCGACCACCTGGCCCCGCCCCTTCGGAAATTCGGCGCTCACGGTGGCGTGGCGGTGCTGCATGGCCATCAGCACGCCGATCACGCCATGCAGTGAGGCCAGCGTGTCGCCGATCGACACGCCCACGCGCACCGGCACGCGGCCCGGTTCGCCCGTGAGGTGGCGCAGCCCGCCCATGGCCTCGGCCACCACGCCGAAGCCGGGGCGGTCGCGGTAGGGGCCGGTCTGGCCGTAGCCGCTGATGCGCAGCATCACGAGCGCGGGGTTGGCGGCCAGCAGCTCGTCGGGCCCGAGGCCCCAGCCCTCCATCGCGCCGGGGCGGAAGTTCTCGACCAGCACGTCGGCCTCGGCCGCGAGCCGGCGCACGATGGCCTGCGCCTCGGGCTGGCGCAGGTCCAGCGCCAGCGAGCGCTTGTTGCGCGACTGCACCTGCCACCAGACGGAGGTGCCGTCCTTCAGCAGCCGCCAGGTGCGCAGCGGGTCGCCTGCGCCGGGCGGCTCGATCTTGACCACGTCGGCGCCGAAGTCGGCCAGCGTGCGCGCCGCGAAGGGGCCGGCGATCAGTTGCCCGAGTTCGACGACCTTGAGGCCGGCCAGCGGACCCGCGGCCGGAAGGGAAAGAGAGCTTTGCGTCATGGCCTGCGAGTGTGCCGTGCCGCCCCGGACACCGCGTCGGGCCGGGAAAACACCTATGAAATCTTGACACGGCGCGACGCGGCTCTTTTGCACTGCAGCAATTGCGCTCCCACACGCGCCACACCCCGAGGAGAAAGGGGTTTGCTGCAGCGCAGCGCGTCGTCGCGCCCTTCACTACCAGGCAGGACCGCGACTCAAAAAAGTATCAGTTGCGCACCCCAACGCTGGTTGTTGGCATCCGGAGCGATTCGTACAGTCCGCCTCACCCCACCCCGGGGCCACCACCACAGAGGAAAGACCGCCGGCCATGCAACCCGATCTGGAAATCGTCGAAGTCCAAGGTGACGAATCGTTCACCGCCTGGGCGCACGGCTATCCGTATCGCACGGTGCGCTGGCACTTCCATCCCGAGTACGAGATCCAGCTGATCGTCGAGACCCAGGGCGTGTACTTCGTGGGCGACCACGTCGGCCACTTCGAGCCGGGCAACCTCGTGTTCATGGGCCCCGACCTGCCGCACAACTGGATCAGCGACGTGCCCGCCGGCCAGAGCGTCGAGCGCCGCGGCATCGTGATCCAGTTTCCGGCCGCGCTGGTGCGCAACATGGCGGCCACCTTCCCCGAGTTCCGCCGCATCGAGCCGCTGCTGGCCGAGTCGGCCTCGGGCCTGCTCTTCTCGGCCGCCACCGCCGCCGCGGCCAAGCCGATCATGGAAGGGCTGCTCGAGGCGCGCGGGCTGCGCCGCGTGGTGCTGCTGCTGTCGCTGTTCGAACTGCTGGTGGCCAGCGACGACCGCCAGCGGCTGGCCAGCCCCGCGTTCACGCCCGACCCGAAGGCCTTCATGTCGCACGCGATCAACAACGTGCTGGCGCACATCGCCGCCAACCTGGGCGACGAGCTGCGCGAACCGATGCTGGCCGAGCTGGTGGGCCAGAGCCCGAGTGCGTTCTCGCGGTCGTTTCGCAAGCACACGGGGCAGTCGTTCGTGCGCTACGTGAACCGGCTGCGCATCGGCCGCGCCTGCGAACTGCTTGCCAACAGCGACAAGCCCGTGCTCGACGTCTGCATGGACGTGGGCTTCAACAACGTGTCGAACTTCAACCGGCAGTTCCTGCTGCACAAGCGCATGCCGCCGACCAAGTTCCGCCATTTCCATCGCATGCAGCTCGCTGCATCGCGCGCCGCCAACAGCCCGCCGTAGCGCCCCCCCCGTGTTCCCCGCGTCGTTCCTGGCGCGGCGCACTCCGCGCCGCGCAGGGCGCCCCTTTGCCCGCGTTTTTTGCAGACCGTCACACAACCAACCTCAAGGAGACAACCCAATGAAGAGCCTTCTCAAAGCCACCGCCCTCGTCGCCGCCCTCGCCTGTGGCACCACCGCCGCACTGGCACAGGCGCCCAAGCAGCCGCTGCGCATCGGCATGACCTTCCAGGAACTGAACAACCCCTACTTCGTGACGATGAAGCAGGCATTGGAAGAAGCCGCCGCCAGCATCGGCGCCACCGTGGTCACCACCGACGCGCGCCATGACGTGGCCAAGCAGATCGGCGACGTGGAAGACATGATCCAGAAGAAGATCGACATCCTGCTGCTGAACCCGACCGACTCGGCCGGCGTGCAGTCGGCGGTGCGCTCGGCCAAGAAGGCCGGCGTGATCGTGGTGGCGGTCGACGCCAACGCGCAAGGCCCGGTCGATTCGTTCGTGGGCTCCAAGAACCTCGACGCCGGCCGCCTGGCCTGCGAGTACCTCGCGAAGAACATCGGCGAGAAGGGCGACGTGGCCATCCTCGACGGCATCCCGGTCGTGCCGATCCTGGAGCGCGTGAAGGGCTGCCGCGAGGCGCTGGCCAAGTACCCCGGCATCAAGGTCGTGAGCACGCAGAACGGCAAGCAGGAACGCGCCACCGCGCTCACCGTGACCGAAAACATCCTGCAGGCCAACAAGAACCTCAAGGGCGTGTTCAGCGTGAACGACGGCGGCTCGATGGGCGCCCTCGCCGCCATCGAAGCCAGCGGCAAGGACGTGAAGCTCACCAGCGTGGACGGCGCGCCCGAAGCCATCAAGGCGATGCAGAAGGCGGGCTCGAAGTTCATCGCCACCACCGCGCAGTACCCGCGCGACCAGATCCGCCTGGCCATCGGCATCGCCCTGGCGAAGAAGTGGGGCGCCAACGTGCCCGCGGCCGTGCCGGTCGACGTGAAGCTCATCGACGCCGAAGGCGCCAAGACCTTCAGCTGGTAAGCCCCACAGGCACCGCCCGTGACCGTCACGTACGAACCACCCCGGGAGATGCTGCGGCTGGAAGGCGTGTCCAAGCGCTTCCCGGGCGTGAAGGCCCTGTCGAGCATCGACCTCTCGGTGCGCCAGGGCGAGGTGCACGCGCTGCTCGGCGAGAACGGCGCGGGCAAGTCGACGCTGATGAAGATCCTCGGCGGCATCCACCAGGCCGACGAGGGCCGCATCGTCATCGACGGCACCGAGTGCCACTTCGCCGGCTACGGCGACGCCATCGCGGCGGGCATCGGCATCATCTTCCAGGAGTTCAGCCTGGTGCCGTACCTGAACGCGGTGGAGAACATCTTCCTGGGCCGCTACCTCACGAATCGCTTCGGCCTCATGGACCAGGCGGCGATGCAGCGCGAAGCCCGAGCGGTGTTCGACGAACTGGGCGTGCAGATCGACCTCGGCGTGCCGATCTGCCAGCTCTCGGTAGCCCAGCAACAGTTCGTCGAGATCGGCAAGGCGCTGTCGTTGAAAGCGCGGCTGCTGGTGCTCGATGAACCCACCGCCACGCTCACGCCCAACGAGGCCGAGCACCTGTTCAAGGTGATGCGCGCGTTGCGTGCCAAGGGCGTGGCGATGATCTTCATCTCGCACCATCTCGATGAAATCTTCGAGGTCTGCGACCGCATCAGCGTGCTGCGCGACGGCGCCAACGCCGGGCATGCCGAGGTGGCCGCCACGACCGTGGACGCACTGGTCGAGATGATGGTGGGCCGGCGCATCGAACAGAGCTTTCCGCCCAAGCCGCAGCCCGCACCGAACAGCCGCAAAGTGCTCGAGGTGCCCGAGATCCAGCTCGTGAAGGACGGCCCGGTCAATCGCTTCGACCTGCACGCGGGCGAGATCCTCGGCTTCGCGGGGCTGGTGGGCTCGGGCCGCACCGAGCTCGCGCTGGGCATGATGGGCGCCGACCGCGCGCACCGCAAGACGGTGCTGCGCAACGGCCGGCCCGTGCGCCTGGACGACCCGACGCAGGCACTCGCGCACGGCATCGGCCTGCTGCCCGAAAGCCGCAAGGTCGAAGGGCTGATCACCGACTTCACGATCCGCTTCAACATCTCGCTGAACAACCTCGGGCGGCACCGCCGCGCGGGCGTGGTCGACACGGCATCGGAGAAACGCTCTGCCGATGAACTCTCGCGCCGCGTGGGCGTGAAGGCGCCGGGCATCGACACCCGCGTGGCCACGCTGTCGGGCGGCAACCAGCAGAAGGTGGTGATCGCGCGCTGGCTCGGCCACGATTGCGATGTGCTGATCTTCGACGAGCCCACGCGCGGCATCGACGTGGGGGCGAAGGCCGAGATCTACCAGCTGATGCGCGAACTCACGCGCCAGGGCAAGTCGATCCTGATGATCTCCAGCGAGCTGCCCGAGATCGTCGGCCTGTGCGACCGCGTCACCGTGTTCTCGGGCGGCGCCATCGTGGCCACGCTCACGGGCGACGCGATCAACGCGGGCGAAATCATGCGCCACGCGACGTCTTCTTCTCCCTCCCTTCCCTCTTCCTCCGGGAGCCCCCCATGACTGCCACCGCCACCCATCCCACGCCGCCGGCACCCGCGGGCGGGTTCTTCACGCAGCTGCGCCGCTCCACGGCCTTCCTGCCGCTGGTTGGCCTTATTGCCATCTCGGTCTTCATGATCGTGGCGACCGACAACTTCCTCTCGGTGAGCAACCTGCAGAACATCGCGCTGCAGTCGTCCATCAACGCGATCATCGCGGTGGGCATGACGGCCGCGATCCTCACGGGCGGCATCGACCTCTCGGTGGGCGCGGTGGTGGCGCTGTCGGGCACGCTGGCCTCGGGGCTGATGGTGCACTTCGGCCTGCCGCCCGTGCTCGCCGTGCCGCTCGGGCTCGGCGTGGGCGCGGTGATCGGCCTGTTCAACGGCTACTGCGTGGCCTACCTGCGCATGCCGCCGATCATCGTGACGCTGGCCACCATGGGCATCGCGCGCGGCATCGCCCTGATCTACACCGGCGGCTACCCGATCGACGGCCTGCCCGAGTCGTTCGCCTTCCTGGGCAGCGGCACGCTCGCGGGCCTGAAGGTGCCGATCCTCATCATGCTGGCCACCTACCTCGTGGCCTACGTGCTGCTCAACATGGCGCCCTTCGGCCGCTACGTGTACGCCATCGGCGGCAACGAGGAAGCCACGCGGCTGTCGGGCGTGCGCGTGTCGCGCTACAAGCTGCTGGTGTATGTGCTCAGCGGTCTCACGGCCGCCATCGCGGGCATCGTGCAGGCCGCGCGCGTCACCAGCGGCCAGCCCGGCGTGGGCGTGGGCTTCGAGCTCGACGCCATCGCGGCGGTGGTGATGGGCGGCACGTCCATCGCGGGCGGCCGCGGCGCCATCGTGGGCACGCTGGTCGGCGCGCTGCTGCTGGCCGTGCTCAACAACGGTCTCAACATGATCGGCGTGTCGCCGTACCTGCAACTGATCATCAAGGGCGGCATCGTCCTCCTTGCGATCTTCATCAGCCGCGAAGCCCGTCGCTGACCTCTTCTCCTCCGCTTCTTCGCACCCCTCCTGATCTCAAGGAATCCATGTCTTATCAAAAGCTCCAACCCGGTGCCACGGGCGCCATCGGCGAACTCGCCGCCATGCAGGCCGTCGTGTGCCACGGCCCGAAGGACTACCGGCTCGAGACCGTCGCGATGCCCGTCATCAGCGCGAACGAACTGCTCATTTCCATCGCGGCCTGCGGCATCTGCGCCTCCGACTGCAAGTGCCACTCGGGCGCGAAGATGTTCTGGGGCGGCGACGGCCAGCCCTCGTGGGTCAAGGCGCCGGTCATTCCCGGCCACGAGTTCTTCGGCTACGTCGAAGCGCTGGGCGAAGGCGCGGCCGAACACTTCGGCGTGGAGAAAGGCGACCGCGTGATCGCCGAGCAGATCGTGCCCTGCGGCAAGTGCCGTTTCTGCACCTCGGGCAAGTACTGGATGTGCGAAGTGCACCACATCTTCGGCTTCCAGCGCGTCGTGGCTGATGGCGGCATGGCCGACTACATGCGCCTGCCGCCGACCTCGCGCGTACACAAGATCCCCGACGGCATCTCGCTGGAAGACGCGGCCATCATCGAACCGCTGGCCTGCGCGATCCACACCGTGAACCGCGGCGAACTCCAGCTCGACGACGTGGTGGTGATCGCCGGCGCCGGCCCGCTCGGCCTGATGATGACGCAGGTGGCAGCACTCAAGACACCGAAGAAGCTCATCGTGATCGACCTCGTGCCCGAGCGCCTGGCACTCGCGAAGCAGTACGGCGCCGACGTCGTCATCAACCCGAAGACCGAAAACGCCGACGCCATCGTCAAGGGCCTCACCGAAGGCTACGGCTGCGACGTGTACATCGAGACCACCGGCGCGCCCATCGGCGTGACGCAGGGCCTGGACATGATCCGCAAGCTCGGCCGCTTCGTGGAGTTCAGCGTGTTCGGCTCGGAGACGAGCGCCGACTGGTCGATCATCGGCGACCGCAAGGAACTCGACGTGCGCGGCGCGCACCTGGGCCCGTATTGCTACCCGGTCGCCATCGACCTGCTGGCGCGTGGGCTCGTCACCTCGAAGGGCATCGTGACGCACGACTTTCCGCTGACCGAATGGGAGCACGCCTTCGCGCTGGCCAACTCGCTCGACTCGATCAAGGTGCTGCTCAAGCCGCAGCCCCGCGCAGTGTCATGAAGTACGTCGTCGGCGTCGACATCGGCACGCAGAGCACCAAGTGCCTGCTGGTCGGCATCGACGGCAAGGTGCACGCGCAGGCGAGCGTGGCCTACCAGCCCGAGACGCCGAAGCCGCTGTGGGCGCAGCAGGACTGCGAGGTCTGGTTCGACGCCGTGTGCGAGAGCGTGCGCGCCTGCGTGGCGCAAGGCGGCATCGCGGCCACCGACATCGCTGCGATGTGTGTGAGCAGCCTCTACGGCGGCGCTGGCATCCCGGTCGACGAGGCCATGCGCCCGCTGCACCCCTGCCTGATCTGGATGGACCGCCGCGCCACCGCCGAAGTCGATGCAGTGAACGCAACGGTCGACGTGGCGCGGCTGCAGGCCATCACCGGCAACGGCGTCGACAGTTACTACGGCTTCACCAAGATGCTGTGGCTGCGCGAGCACCGCCCCGAGGTGTGGGCGAAGACGCACCACTTCCTGCCGCCCAACAGCTACATCAACTGGCGGCTGACGGGCCAGCTCGCGGTCGACCACAGCTCGGCCGGCAACATCGGTGGCGTGTACGACGCGGCGCGGCGGCGCTGGTCGGCGCAGGCGCTCGACATGCTCGGCATTCCGGCGCGCATGATGCCGCCGCGGCTCGTCGAATCGAGCGAGGTGGTGGGCCACCTGAGCGCCGAGTGGGCCGCGCAGTTGGGCCTGCGCGAAGGCATGCCGCTGATGGCCGGTGGCGTCGATGCGGCGGTGGCCACCTTCTGCGCGGGCGTCACCGGCAGCGGCGACCATGTCGCAATGATCGGCACCAGCATGTGCTGGGGCTTCGTGAGCCCGACGGTGGACGCGCGCCACCAGCTCATCACGATGCCGCACGTGTACCGCGGCGCGGACCGCAGCTACGTGTTCGGCGGCGCGATCACGGCCGGCGCGGCCGTCACCTGGTTCCGCGAAGCCTTCTGCCAGGCCGAAGTGGCCGAGGCCGCGCGCACCGGCGAAGACGCACACGCCCTCATCGAACGCCGTGCGGTCGACGTGCCGCCCGGCGCCGATGGCCTGGTCTTCCTGCCCTACCTGATGGGCGAGCGCAGCCCGATCTGGGACGCGCAGGCCAAGGGCGCCTTCCTCGGCCTCTCGCTCGCGCACAGCCGCGCCCACCTGTACCGCGCCGTGCTCGAAGGCGTGAGCTTCGCGCTGCAGCACAACATCGAGGCCGGCCGGCGCAGCGGCCAACCGCTGGACGACCGCCTGATCGTGGTCGGCGGCGCCGCGCATTCCGACCTGTGGATGCAGATCGTGGCGGACGTCACGGGCTACCGCGTGTTCACGATCGAGGAAGAGGTCGAAGCCGCCCTCGGCGCGGCGATGCTCGCGGCGCTCGGTGCCGGGCTGGTCGATGCAGCTACCGCCGAACGCGGCTGGGTCACGCTGGTGGAACGCGCGCGGCCCGAGCCTGCGGCGCAGGCGGTCTACCGGGAGCGCTTCGAGATCTACACCTCGCTGTACCCGGCGTTGCGTGATGCGATGCATCGGTTGGGATGACGCATTCGCCGTTCAGGGCGTCGCTCCCGCCGACGCGGTACCTTGCTCCGCGAATGTCCCCCGGCCTGCGGCCTCCTCCTTAATTTCGCTGCGCAAGGCACCGCATCGACGTGAGCGTGGGCAGTGCGGTCGTTGAGCAGCTGCACACCAGCGCCGCTTCCCGTGCGCAGGACACTGGGTGCTTCCCGCAGCGAAATCAAGGAGGAGGCCGCAGGCCGGGGGACATTCGCGGAGGGAAGTACCCGGTGGCCTGTGCACGCGCCCTGAACCACAACCTTTGATGAGCAGAACACCATGACACCCACCTACGACTTCTCAGGCAAGCGCGCCCTCGTGACAGGCGCCAGCAGCGGCATCGGCCGCGCGGTCGCCGCACAGCTCACCCAATCAGGCGCACAGGTCACCGCCGTGGGCCGCAACGCCGACGCACTGGAAGCATTGCAGGCCGAGTCCAGCTGCCTGCCTTTGGCACTCGACGTGGCCGACGTCCCCGCACTGGAAAAGGCACTCGCCCCGCTGCCCGCCTTCGACCTCGTCGTGAACTGCGCCGGCACCACACGCATCGAGCGCGCCATCGACCTGCAGGCCGGGAGCTTCGACGCCGTGATGGCCGTCAACGCACGCGCCGCGGCGCTCGTGGCCGCGCGCTGCGGCCGGGCCATGATCGCGGCCGGCGTGCGCGGCAGCATCGTCAACGTGTCGAGCCAAGCCTCGCTGGTCGCGCTCGACGCGCACCTTTGCTACAGCGCCTCGAAGGCGGCGATGGACGCCGTCACGCGTGCGCTGTGCCTCGAGTTCGGGCCGCACGGCATCCGCGTGAACAGCGTGAATCCGACCGTCACGCTCACGCCCATGGCCGAGCAGGCGTGGTCCGACCCGGCCAAGAGCGCGGCGGCGCTCAAGAACATTCCGTTGGGGCGTTTCGCGCAGGTCGATGAAGTGGTCGCGCCGATCCTGTTCCTGCTGTCCGACGGCGCGGCGATGGTCAGCGGCGTGGCGCTGCCGGTCGATGGCGGTTACACCATCGCCTGAAGAAGAAAACTCCCTGCCTCAGGCGAAGCGGGTGCCGCCCTGCGGCGCGTCGAGCAGCGCATCGAGGTTGCGCGAGATCTTCTGCTCGATCTGGTCGCTGAAGCTGCTGAACAGGAATCCCAGCGTCGCCTCGAGCCGGAAGGTATCGGCCGTGACCTCCACCGTGCCGTCGATGCCCGCGCGGCTGAACTGGGCCCGGTCGCAGTCGGTGCCCTCGGTGTAGGTGCATTCGAGACCGTAGTCCTGCTCGACCTGATGCACCCATTGGCGCGCGACTTCGCGGGCGCCGGCAATGCCCAGCGTGTGGTTGCGTTCGATTTGGATGTCAGGCACCGTGGTCTCCGTTGTCGTCGTGTGTGCGGCCTTGGCGCGCGTGGGTGTGCAGGATACCCGTGGCGGCCTGCAACGCATTGCGGCGCTCTTCCGTCGTGGGCAGCGCGGCAATGCGCCGCACCGCAGTGTAAAAGCGCGGCCAGTCGCGGCCCTCGCGTTCGAACAGCGCTTCGAAGCCCGGCACCAGGTCGTCGTAGGCGCCCTGCGCACCGAAGGCCGCGTTGTTGGCGCGCGCCACCCAGCCGTCATACGCGTTCTGGCGCGGACCGGTCCATGCCGCCTTCAGCGCGGTGTAGCGCTCGCGGAAGTCGGCCATGGCGGCCTGCTTCTGCGCCTCGACCTTCGTCCAGTCCTTCGCCTTGGCTTCGGGCGATTCGTACACCTGCGTGAGCGCGCGGCGCGTGTTGAGCGCCAGCGCACGGAAGTCCTGCCGCTGTGCATTGAACTGCGCGTACTCGGCGCGCGCCGCCTCACCGGCTTCGCGCTGCAGCCACATCGCGCCACCGATGCGCTCCACGGCCGTGGCGTACGACTCGTTGAACACCGTGTCGCCCGGCACATAGAGCACCTGGTGCGCCAGCTCGTGGAACACGATGCGCGCCAGCTCGCCCTCGGGGTAGCCGATGAAGGTGGACAGCAGCGGATCGCCGCCGGCCCAGTTCATCCAGCCCAGTGTGGAGTAGGCCGGCACGGGGTACACGGCCACTTCGAGGCCATTCGTCTTCTGCGCCTCGGCCTCGGTTTTCGCGGCGGCCTCGTCGTAGTAGCCGCGATAACCCACGCAGCCCGCGACCGGGAAGCACCAGCTCTTGAGCGTGAGCGAGTACGGCGGCGCGGCCACCACGTTCCACACGGCGGCGGGGCGATGCAGGTCGGCATACGAGGTGTAGCTCGCGTTGTCGGGCAGGCCGAGTTCGCTCGATGCGAAACGGCGGATGCGCTGCGCGAGTTCGAGCTTGGCCTTGAGCGGCGCCCCCACGGCCGGATCGGCCAGCCATTCGGGCACGGGCTTGGCCGCGCGCAGGATGTCGAGGTGGCCGCTGGCCGATTGCCAGTAGTAGCCAAGGTCGGCGCAGCCCGTCAGGAAAAGCGCGCCGGCCAATGCCAGCGCGGGCGCGCGCAGCCGTCGCATCACGCCTTTTCGACCTGCACCAGGCAGTCGTAGAAGGTCGGGCCGCGGCCGATGTCGGTCAGGCGCTGGCTGGTCAGTTCGTTGACGTTGGTGCCGTCCATGCCGAGCTTGCGCCACCAGATGCCCATGCCGTGCACCACGCCCTGGCGCGCGCGGCGCGACACCTCGGCGCGGCAGCGGTGCTCGCCGCGCTGGTTGAACACGCGCACCGTCGCGCCGTCCTCGATGCCGCGCGCGGCGGCATCGTCGGCGTGGATCTCGAGCAGCGGCTCGACCTCGATGGCGCGCAGGCTGGTCACGTTGACGAAGGTCGAATTGAGGAAGTTGCGCGCCGGCGGCGAGATCATCGCCAGCGGGAATTCGGTCGAGCTGCCGGCTGGCTCCCAGTTGGGCACGTGGTCGGGCAGGCCGTCCATGCCCATGGCCTGCAGGCGCTCGCTGAAGAACTCGCAGCGGCCCGAAGGCGTGGGGAACCTGCCTTCGGCGAACGGTGCCTCGGCCAGCTTCAGGCTGGTGAAGCCTTGGGTGCGCAGCTGCTCGAAATCGATCGCCTTCTCGGCGAAGGCGGTGCGGCACAACGACTCGTCGCTCTCCGAGAAGCAGGGCTCGTCGAAACCCAGGCGGCGCGCCAGTTCGCGGAACACCCAGGCGTTGCTGCGGGCCTCGCCGCGCGGCGCCACGGCCGGGCGGTTCAGCAGCACGTCGGTGTGGCCGTAGCTGCAGTGGATGTCCCAGTGCTCGAGCTGCGTGGTGGCGGGCAGCAGGTAGTCGGCGTAGTCGGCGGTGTCGGTGCGGAACTGCTCGAGCACCACGGTGAACAGGTCTTCGCGCGCGAAGCCCGCCACCACCTTGGCCGACTCGGGCGCCACCGCCACCGGGTTGCTGTTGTAGACCACGACGGCCTTCACCGGCTTGGCGGTGTCGAGCAGCGCATCGCCGATGGTGCTCATGTTGATGGTGCGCGGCTTGCGGCCGGCCAGCAGGTCGGGGCGCTGCAGCGCGGCGCGGTCGACCGGGTAGTGGCCCGAGCTGCTGAGCAGCAGGCCGCCCGCGCGGTCGCGCCAGGCGCCGACCAGCGACGGCAGGCAGGCGATGGCGCGCGCCGCGTTGCCGCCGCCGCGCACGCGCTGCATGCCGTAGTTCAGGCGGATCGCGGCCGGCTTGGTCGTGCCGTAGGCCTGGGCCAGCGCGACGATCTGTGCCTCGGGAATGCCGCAGACCTCGGCCGCACGCGACGGCGGCCATTGCAGCGCGCGCTCGCGCAGCTGCTCCCAGCCCAGCGTGTGGTTGGCGATGTAGTCGTGGTCGAGCCAGTCGTGCACGATGAGTTCGTGCATGAGCGCCAGCGCCAGCGCGGCGTCGGTGCCGGGCAGCAGCGCGATGTGCTCGTCGCACTTGTCGGCGGTTTCGGTCTTGCGCGGGTCGATGCACACCAGCCGCGCGCCGGCGCGCTTGGCGGCCTGGGCGTGGCGCCAGAAGTGCAGGTTGCTGGCGATGGAGTTGCTGCCCCAGATGAGGATGAGCTTGGCCTCGGCGAAGAACTCGATGCGCATGCCGACCTTGGCGCCCAGCGTGTAGACCATGGCTTCGCCGCCCGCCATCGAGCAGATGGTGCGGTCCAGCAGCGAGGCGCCCAGCTTGTGGAAGAAGCGCCGGTCCATCGATTCGCCCTGCACCAGGCCCATGGTGCCCGCATAGCTGTAGGGGAGAATTGCTTCCGGTTCCGTCTGCAATCCCCGAAGATGCGCGGCGATGTCGTCCAATGCCGTCTCCCACGAGACGGGCTCGAAGCGGCCGCTGCCCTTGGGACCGACCCGTTTCAGGGGCTGCACGAGCCGCTCGGCATGGTCATTGCGTTCGATGTACCGGGACACCTTGGTGCACAGCACGCCGCCGGTGTGCGAGTGGGCGGGGTTGCCTTGCAGCTTCACCGCCACGCCGTCCTTGACGGTGGTGACGAGCGCACAGGTGTCGGGGCAATCGTGCGGGCAGGCGCCCAACACCGTGGAGGGTGCGGTGGCGTCGGGCGTGTCGAGGAGGGAATCCGTTGCGTGGGCCATCGGACAAGTCTAATTTGAGTATCAACACACAGGGCAGAGGGAGGATTTCACCATGACGATGCAATTGAATCGCAGGCATTTTTCGATCGCCACGGCGGCCGCCGCCACGCTGGGCGGCTTCGGCATCGCCCGGGCGCAGGGCGACACGCCGCTGGTGCTGGGCCAGTCGGCGCCGTTCACGGGGCCGGCCGCGCAGCTGGGCATCCAGTTCCACCAGGGCGCCAAGCTGTTCCTGGACCAGTACAACGCCCAGCCGGGCCAGCGCGACGTGGTCATCAAGAACCTGGACGACGGCTACGAGCCCGACCGCTGCGCGGCCAACACGCAGAAGCTGATCGGCGAGGACGTGTTCGCGCTGTTCGGCTACATCGGCACGCCGACCAGCCTGGCCGCGCTGCCGCTGGCGGTGAAGGACAAGGTGCCGTTCATCGCGCCGTTCACGGGCGCGATGTCGCTGCGCGAGCCTTTTCACCGCAACGTGTTCCATCTGCGCGCTTCGTACAACGACGAGACGGCATTGATGGTGAAACAGCTCACCCACCTGGGCATGAAGAAGATCGCGGTCTTCTACCAGAACGACGCCTACGGCAAGGCCGGGCTCGACGGCGTGACGCTGGCGCTGGCCCAGCAGGAACTCAAGCCCGTGGCGCTGGCCACGGTGGAGCGCAACTCGGCCGACGTGGCCGCGGCCGTGAAGACGATCATGGCGAGCCAGCCGGCGGCGGTGGTCCAGGTCGGCGCCTACAAGGCCTGTGCGGCGTTCATCCGCGAGATGCGCAAGGCGGGCTACGGCGGCGTGTTCTTCAACCTCTCGTTCGTGGGCACGCAGGCGCTGGCGGACGAGTTGGGCAAGGAGGCCGCGGGCGTGATGGTCACGCAGGTGGTGCCCTCGCCCTACAACCAGGCGAATGCGCTGGCCCGCGAGTTCACCGAGGCGGTGCGCAAGGCGGGCGGCGGCGCGAGCGCCAATTTCTCGAGCATGGAAGGCTACCTGGCCGCCAAGGTGCTGACCGAGGGCCTGCGCCGCGCACCGGGCGGCAAGGGCACGCGCGACGGGCTGATCGCAGGGCTGGAAAGCATCGAGCGGCAGCAGTTCGGCGGCTTCGAGGTGTCGTTCTCTTCGAAGAGCCATGTGGCTTCGAAGTTTGTCGAGCTGTCGATGCTGACTGCGGACGGGCGGGTGCGGACTTAGTTTTTTCGCGCTCTGGTTCGGGGGGCGTGCCCAGGCCACCGGGTACTTCCCTCCGCGAATGTCCCCCGGGCTTCGCCCTCCTCCTTGATTTCGCTGCGGGAAGCACCCAGTGTCCTGTGCACGGGACGCAGCGCTGGTGTGCAGTCGATCAACAACCGCACAGCCCAACGCTCACGTCGATGCGGTGCCTTGCGCAGCGAAATCAAGGAGGAGGCCGCAGGCCGGGGGACATTCGCGGAGCAAGGTACCGCGTCGGCGGGAGCACGCCAGAGCGCGCGCCCGGGCCGTTCAGGTTCAGCTGCCCAGCCCGTCCACCGCCTGGAACATCGCCTGCCGCGCCTGGCTCACGATCTGGCCGCGCCAGGCGTCGCTGTCCGTATAGAACGCCTCCACCATGCGCGCGCGGATGCCATCGGCCAGATCGGCCGGCGCGTCCGGGTGCTTGTGCAGCCAGTGGTCGGCGCGCAGGGCACCGGTCACTTCGAGCATCGGCAGCGTGCCGTATTCGAGCGCGATGCCGGTGTACTCGGCCTGCGGGCACTCTTCGTACACGGCGTCCCACATCAGGCCACGCAGCAGCGCGGAGGTCGAGGAGCCGTCGTAGATCGAGGTGACGGGCGCCGCCGGCGTGCCCCACCAGGCGTTGGCGCGGGCGTAGGCGACCTTGTCGTCGCGGCAGGCAAAGATGCGCTCGCTCAGGCCGTTGGGGCCGAGGCCCGTGTGCAGGTCGATCCAGGCCAGGCGCTTCGCATGGCCTGCATGGCGGCGCAGCACGCTGCGGATGGTCTTGTTGCTCCAGGTGGGCGCCTTGCCGCCGAAGAACAGGCCGTCGTCGAACTGGTACTGGCCGCTCGTCACGGCCGCCTGGTAGGCGGTGGCGCCGTGCTTGTCGATCCACTTCTCGATCGCGGCCTGGTTGTCCGGCGTCGGCGGCCAGGTGTCGGGCAGCAGCAGCGGATGCAGCCTGGCGTAGGGCTCGTTCACCGGCACGGGCTTCGAGAAGTCGAGGAAGTTGCGGTTCAGGTCGACGTTCTCGTGCGTCACGCGGCGCCCGTACGAAAAGCCGTGCGGGTTCAGCGCATGCACGTACAGCACCGCCACGCCCTGCGCCTTGGCCTTCTCGCGCCACTCGGCGTCGTGCAGCGCGAACACCTGCACGCCGCTGCCGCAGTGGCCTTCGACGCCGTGGCAGGCGCTGGTGACGACGAGCAGCCGCTCGGCGTTGGTATCGCCGTCGAGCGCCACGTCCATCGACAGCTCTTCGCCGTCGCGGCCCTTGAGCGG
This sequence comes from Variovorax sp. GW460-12-1-14-LB1, assembly GCF_059423605.1. Lineage (NCBI taxonomy): Bacteria > Pseudomonadati > Pseudomonadota > Betaproteobacteria > Burkholderiales > Comamonadaceae > Variovorax > Variovorax sp. GW460-12-1-14-LB1. Next base: position 18,097 of record NZ_JBWKYF010000030.1, on the reverse strand, counting down.
GTGCGCGTGCGGCTCGACCGTGAGGCCGGCGCTGACGCAGCCCTGCAGGAACTTCTGGCGCGCCTGGGCGTAGCGCGGCGAAAAGGCCTCGCCGATGCCGATCATGCCGCTGCGCCGCCGATGCCGGGCTTCAGGAACTGCTCGGCGATCTGCACCCAGCAGGTGGCGCCCAGCGGGATGAGGTCGTCGTTGAAGTCGTAGCTCGCGTTGTGCAGCGTGCACGGGCCTTCGCCGTGGTGCACGTCGCGGTGCGAGCCGTCGCCGTTGCCGATGAAGGCGTAGGCGCCGGGCTTGGCCTGCAGCATGAAGGCGAAGTCTTCCGAGGTCATGGCGGCCTCCTGCTTGAGCACGTTCTCGGGGCCGACGATCCCGCCCATGACGCGGCGCGCGAAGTCGGCCTCGGCCTCGGTGTTGATGGTCGGCGGGTAGTAGCGCTCGAAGCGGAACTCGCAGGTGGCGTCGTGCGCGGCGCAGATGTGCTCGCTGATCTGCTTCATCTTGGCCTCGATCATGTCGAGCACCTCGAGCGAGAAGGTGCGCACGGTGCCCGACAGCTCACAGTTGTCGGGGATCACGTTGTTGGTCTCGCCGGCGTGGATGGTGGTGACCGAGATCACCGCCGAATCGGTCGGCTTCATCTTGCGCGTGAGGATGGTCTGGAAGGCCTGCACGATCTCGCAGGCGATCGGCACCGGGTCGATGCCGGTCTGCGGCAGCGCGGCGTGGCCGCCCTTGCCGACCACGTTCACATGGAACTTGTTGCCCGAGGCCATCACCGGGCCAGGGCTCACGGCGAACTGGCCGGCCTTCATGCCGGGCCAGTTGTGCATGCCGAACACGGCGTCCATCGGGAACTGCTCGAACAGGCCCTCCTTGATCATTTCGCGCGCGCCGCCGCCGCCCTCTTCGGCCGGCTGGAAGATCAGGTAGACGGTGCCGTCGAAGTTGCGGTGCTTGGCCAGGTGCTGGGCCGCCGCGAGCAGCATCGCGGTGTGGCCGTCGTGGCCGCAGGCGTGCATCTTGCCGTGGTGCTGGCTGGCGTGGGCGAAGGTGTTGAGCTCGGTGACGGGCAGCGCGTCCATGTCGGCGCGCAGGCCGACGGCGCGGGTGCTGGAGCCGTTCTTGACGATGCCGACCACGCCGGTGGTGCCCAGGCCGCGGTGGATGGGAATGCCCCATTCGGTGAGCTTGCCTGCCACCACGTCGGCGGTGCGGACTTCTTCGAAACAGAGTTCAGGGTGGGCATGAAGGTCACGCCGGACGGCCGCGATGCCGGCCGCCTGCGTGACGAGCGAGTCGATGAGTTTCATAGGACACAGTCTAGGCTTTGCGCCCAGCGCCGCAAAGACCGTGCCGGGCAAACCCTCAGCGGCCGATGCTCTTCAGGTACTCGGCGCGCGCGGCCAGTGCGGTGTCGGTGAAGTCGGTGAACACGCCATCGACGCCGAGCTTGTAATAGACCGCGTATTCGTTCTTGCCGTCCTTGTTGTAGTCGGACGCGAGCCGGCGCGATTCGTTACGGAACGTGAAGGGGTGCACGAACAGGCCCGCCTTGTGGGCGTCTGCGATCAGCGTGGTGGGGGCCGTCGAGGTGGCGTCGGCGTCGTTGATCTTGCCGTCCTTGTTGACGTCCACCACCTTGCCGTCGGCGCCCACGGTGCCCTTGACGCTCACGATGTAGCGCTTCCAGGGGCCGATGCCGTCGGCGTAGGTCTTGATCTCGGCCAGCCCGGCGGGCGTGACCATGACGTCGAAGTTGCGCTTGTCGCCGGCCTTGGTCCACTCGTAGGGGCGGTCGACCGGCACGGCGTAGGTCATGGCGCCGGTCTTCATGTCGATGCCGTCGCCGTCGATCAGCTGGATGAGCTTGGTGTTCAGGCCCTTGCTCTTCATGTACTTGAGGCTGCCGGGCTCGAACGACTGCACGTAGATGGGCGCGGTCTTGCTGTTCCAGCCGGCGGCGTTGATGGCGGCGATGACCTTGTCTTCCATGGGCATGCCCAGATCGCGGAAGTAGGTCGGGTTCTTGGTCTCGGGGTAGATCGCGATGGTGCGGCCGGTTTCCTTTGTCTTGGCCTTGGCGAAATCGATGATCTCCTGGAAGGTCACGACCTTGAACTTGCCGTTGAATTCCTGCGGGCGCTCGGGGTCGGTCGAGATGCCGCCCAGGGTCTTGATCTCGGCCAGCGTGAAGTCGTTGCTGAACCAGCCGGTCTGGGTTTCGCCGTCGACCTGGATGGTCTTCTTGCGCGAGGCGAAGCGGGCGTGCTTGGCCACGTCGGTGCTGATCGCCAGGTTGGGGTCGTGGCGGGCGATGAGCACGCCGTCCTTGGTGGAGACCAGGTCCATCTCGATGACGTCGGCGCCCAGTTCGATGGCGCGGGCGTACGACTCCAGCGTCTGTTCCGGCAGGTAGCCCGAGGCGCCGCGGTGGGCGATGACCAGCGGCGGGTTGCCGTCCAGCGTGAGCAGCTTGTTCGCCGCCGGGCCGGTGGTGCCACAGGCGGCCAGGCTCAGGGCGGCCGCGGCGGTCAGGGTGATCTGCAGGGACATGCGCATGTTGTCTTCTCCATCCAAACAAAGAAAAAAGAGGAGGCAGGCTACCCGCTGCGCGTGACAACGCCGATACCCATCTGCGCGGGCGTTCAACTTCCCGGACAATCTGTTGCATGCAGCACACGCTTTCTCCCCAGAGCCTCTTGATGGCGCAAACCTTGGTTCGCATGAACACGGTGAGCGCAAACAGCAACCTCGAGCTGATCGACTTCGCCCAGGCGCACCTGGCCGCCCTCGGCGTGAAGAGCCGCATCACCTACAACGCCGAACGCACCAAGGCGAACCTGTTCGCCACGCTGGGCGAGGGCAAGCCGGCCGGCGTGATCCTCTCGGGCCACACCGACACGGTGCCCTGGGACGGCCAGGCCTGGAGCGTGGACCCGCTGTCGGCCGTGGTGCAGAACGAGCGCCTGTACGGGCGCGGCTCGGCCGACATGAAGAGCTACATCGCGATCGCACTGGCCAACGCCCAGCGCTTCCTCGAGGGCGACGCGCCCTTCGCCGTGCACTTCGCCTTCACCTACGAAGAAGAAATCGGCTGCTTCGGCGTGCGCGAACTCATTGCCGACATGCGCGACGCCGGCATCAAGCCACTGGCCTGCATCGTGGGCGAGCCCACGAGCATGGTGCCGGCCATCGCCCACAAGGGCGTGTACCGCTACAAGTGCTGCGTGCGCGGCAAGGAGGCGCACTCGTCGCTCACGCCGAAGTCGGTCAACGCCATCGAGATGGCGGCGCGCGTGATCGGCAAGGTGCGCGACATGGCCGAAGACTTCGAGCGCAGCGAGCCGCGCTACGACGGCTTCGACGTGCCCTTCAGCACCGCCAGCGTGGGCCAGTTCCACGGCGGCATCGCCGACAACGTGGTGCCGCGCGACGCCGAGTTCCGCTACGAATTCCGCGACCTGCCCACGGCCGACGCCAAGCGCATGCAGTCCGACGTGCTGGCATACGCCGCGAGCATCGAGCCGGCCATGAAGAAGGTGGCGCCCGACGCGGGCTTCAAGTTTGAAACGATCTGCGAGATCCCGAGCTTCCTGGGCGCGGCCGGCGATCCGGTCACGCTGCTCGCGCAGCGCCTGGCCAGCGAAGACCGCACCACGCTGGTGGCCTTCGGCACCGAAGCGGGCCTGTTCAAGAACGCCGGCATCCCCACGGTGGTGTGCGGCCCCGGCAGCATCGAGCAGGCGCACCAGCCCGACGAGTTCGTGAGTCTTGAGCAGCTCGCGCGCTGCGAGCTGTTCATGGAGCGCCTCGCGACCTCGCACACCATTGGCTGAAGACCACGGCAGCGGCGCACTGCAACGCATGAAACGCGTCGCGCTCGGCCTGCTGTGCGCGGCGGCGGCGCTGTATGCGCTGGCCAGCGCGCTGCACGGCCAGCACCCAGCCTGGGGCTACGTGGCGGCCTTCGCCGAAGCCGCGATGGTCGGCGCCATTGCCGACTGGTTCGCGGTGGTGGCGCTGTTTCGCCACCCGCTGGGCCTGCCGATCCCGCACACGGCGATCATCCCGAGCAACAAGGACCGCATCGGCGCCAAGCTCGCGGGCTTCATCTGCGACAACTTCCTGAGCACCGCCCAGGTGCTGGCCAAGCTGCGCCAGTTCGATGCGGCGGGGCGCATCGCCGAGTGGCTGGCCCGGCCTGCCAGCGGCGAGCGGCTCGGCGAATGGGGCGTGGCCGCCACGCGCTACGGCCTGGCCGCCTTCGACGACGAACGGGTGCGCGACTTCATGGGCCGCGCCGCGGCGGCCGGGCTGGCCAAGATCGACCTCTCGCGCCTCACCGGCCAGGCGCTCGATGCGCTCACGGCCGGCGGGCGCCACCAGGCGCTGCTCGACGACGTGCTGCAGCAGGTGGCCGAGCTGCTCGACGGCGACGAGGTGCAGGCGCACATCACCGAGGCCATCGCGCGCGAGATCAAGACGCTGCGCTATGTCGGCCTGGACCAGGTGGCGGCCAAGCTCGCCACGCGCAAGATCGTGGCCGCCATCGCGCGCACGCTGGCCGAACTGGCGGCAGAGCCCGACCACCCAATGCGCAAGCGCTTCGACCATTTCGTGGACGACTTCGTGGTGCGCCTGAAGCTCGACCCCGAGTTCCAGCAGCGCGGCGAGCAGATCCGCGCCGAGCTCATCGCGCACCCCGCGCTGGGCGACTACCTGCACGGCCTGTGGGGCGAGCTGCTGGGCTGGCTGCACGACGACCTGGGGCGCCCCGACTCAACCATCCGCCAGCGCATCGCCACCATGGCCGGCGCGCTGGGCCAGCGGCTGCAGAACGACGCAGCCATCCGCGCCTGGATCAACGAGCAGCTCGAGGCCGCCGCGCCGGCGGCCATCGAACGCTACCGCGAGGACATCCGCCGCTACATCGAGGAGCGCGTGGGCGAGTGGAACGCGCACGAGATGACCGACGAGCTCGAGCGCCACATCGGACGCGACCTGCAGTTCATCCGCATCAACGGCACGCTGGTGGGCGGGCTGGTGGGGCTGCTGATCCACACGGCGACGCAGCTGCTGCGCGGCTGAACAATCACCGGGTGCTGCGGGTTATCCGCAGCGGACGAAAGTCTGCGTCTTGTCCCGCGAGCGACTGCGCGGCCTCCTCCGGCTCCTAGACTGCGGCGCACTGCCGCATCCGTCACAACGCCAACCCAGAGGAGATCGCCATGCCCCGTCGCTCGATCCGCGCTGCCGCGCTGACCGCCGCCCTCGCCCTGCTCGCCGCCTGCAGTTCGCTGTCGCCGCCACCCAAGCGCCCCGCCGCGTGGGCCGCGCCCGAGGTGCTCGTGGCCCCGTCGTCCTTCGCGGGCGTGCACGGCCTGGCCATCGATGCGAAGGGCCGGCTGCTGGCGGGCTCCGTGCTCGGCAACACGCTGTGGGAGGTCGACCGCCAGACCGGCGCCGCCAAGGTGCTGATCGATGCGCCCGAGGGCCAGGCCGACGACATCGCGGTCGGCCCGAAGGGCGAGCTGGCCTGGACCAACTACCTCATGGGCATGCTGCGCTACCGTGAGAACGACAGCGCGCCGCTGCGCGTGCTCGCCAAGGACCTGCCCGGCCTGAACTCGCTCGATTTCGATCGCAAGAACGGCAAGCTCTACGCCTCGCAGGTGTTCCTGGGCGACGCGCTGTGGGAAATCGACCGCGAGGGCAAGCAACCGCCCCGGCTCATCAAGAAGGACATGGGCGGCTTCAACGGCTTCGAGGTCGGGCCCGACGGCCTGCTCTACGGCCCGCTGTGGTTCAAGGGCCAGGTCGTGAAGATCGACCCGGCGAACGGCAACCTGACCGTGATCGCCGACGGCTTCAAGATCCCGGCCGCCGCCAACCTCGACGGCAAGGGCAACCTCTGGGTGGTCGATGCGCGCAGCGGCGAGCTGGTGAAGGTCGATCTTGCGAGCGGCAAGAAGACCGTGGCCAAGCAGCTGCGCCCGTCGCTCGACAACCTCGCCATCGCACCCGACGGGACCATCTACGTCTCGAACATGGCCAACAACGAGGTGCAGGCCTTCAACCCCGCCACCGGCGAACTGCGCACGCTCACCAGCGGCAAGGTGGCGGTGCCGGCCGGCCTGAAGATCGACGGCAACGACCTCTGGGTGGCCGACGTCTTCGGCTTCCGGCAGGTTGACGTGCGCACCGGCGAGGTGCGCGACGTGTTCCGCATGCAGCGCGACCCCGAGCTCGACTATCCCTTCGCGGTCGGGCTTTCGCCCAGGCTGTTCGCGCTGACCTCATGGTTCACGGGCTCGGTGCAGCTGGTCGACCGCCAGACGCTGAAGACGGTCGAGACGATCCACGGCCTGAAGGCGCCGTTCGACGCGCTGCCCATGCCCGACGGCAGCGTGATCTACGCCGAACTCGCCACCGGCAGCATCATGCGCGCCAGTGGGCCGAAGTTTGCAGAGAAGTCAGTGCTTGCTAGCGGACTGAACGGCCCGGTGCAACTGGTGGTCGGCCAGGACGGCGCGCTCTACGTGACCGAGGCGGCGGGCAAGCTGCTGCGCATTCCGCTGGACGCCAGCGCGCCGCTGCGCACCGTGGCCGACGGGCTGGCGCTGCCCGAGGGCCTGGCCCAGACGCCGTGGGGCAGCTTCATCGTGGCCGAGAGCGCGGCGCGCCGGCTGGTCGAGATCGACCCGGCCACCGGCACCCGCCGCACCGTCGCCGAGAACCTGCCCATCGGCCTGGCGGCCGGGCCCGGCCTGCCCCCGCCGTACGTGGTGACGGGGGTGGCCGTGGGGCGCGACGGCACGGTCTACGTGGCGGCCGACAGGAACAATTCGATCTATCGAATTCGGCCTGTCATTCAGGGTAACAATTAGTACAAGTTTCTGTTTACTTTTATAAACACATATTACAAACTGGTCGGGACGCGTCGCAGCGTTCCGATCGCATAGGGCAGTCGGGGTCTGCGAAGCGCTCTTTCCGAAGGGACATCGCATGACTCCACTCGTCGTAGGCCAAGTGCTATCGCCCGAATACTCCCTGGGGCTGGTCGCGCTTTCGTTCGTCATTTCCTTCTTCGGCTCGCTGGTGGCCCTGATCTGCGCCGGGCGCATGGTCGGTGCCGACGGCAAACCCAACCTGGCCATCGTGGCCTGCGCCGCGGTGGCGCTGGGGGGCATCGGCATCTGGTCGATGCACTTCATCGGCATGCTGGCCTACCGGCTGCCCTTCGGCATCGCCTACAACATGCCGCTGACCATCGTGTCGCTGGTGGCGGCCATCCTGATCTCGGGCATTGCGCTGTACCTGGCGGGCGGGCGTGCCAAGTTCAGCCGCTCGGGCTGGCTGGCCGGCAGCCTGCTGGCGGGCCTGGGCGTGTGCGTGATGCACTACATGGGCATGTTCGCGATGAACATGCGGGCCACGATGAGCTTCGACTTCAGCATGGTCGCGCTGTCGGTGGTCATCGCCATCACGGCCGCCGCCGCAGCGCTGTGGCTGGCCTTCAACCTGCGCAAGCTGAGCCACCAGGTGGCCGCCGCCGCCGTGATGGGCGTGGCGGTGTGCACCATGCACTACGTGGGCATGAGCGCGGCCAGCATGATCTGCACGGCGGCCGCCCCGGTCGACGCGCTCTCGCTGGGCGGCAGCTACATGGGCCTCACGGTGTTCGGCACGGCCGGCGCGGTGCTGATCTTCATCTACTGGGTGGTCACGGGCAGCAGCCTCGACGCCGCGCCCGCTGCACAACGGCGCGTGCGCCCCAGCTAGTTGGCGCAAGCGGGCCGGGGGCCCGCCTCCTAAAGTCTGTGCGAAACGACACGCGCGCACCGCACAGACCCCCATGCCCTTCCTCGAATCCCGGCTGCACACCGCCGGAGACGCCTACCAGGCCAACCGCGCCAGCATGCTCTCGCTGCTGGACCAGGTCCGGTCCCACGAAGCCCGCGCCGTGGCCGCCTCCAGCGCCTCGGCCGAGCGCTTCGCCAGGCGCGGCCAGCTGCTGCCGCGCGAACGCCTCGCGCTGCTGCTGGACACCGGCGCGCCTTTCCTGCCGCTGGCCACGCTCGCAGGCCTGGGCCAGGACAACCCCGACCTTTCGAAAAGCGTGCCCGGCGGCGGCCTGATCGCCGGCATCGGGCGCGTGGCGGGCGTGCGCTGCATGATCAGCGCCTCCGACTCCGGCATCGACGCCGGCGCGCTGCAGCCCATGGGCCTGGACAAGCAGCTGCGCCTGCACGAGATCGCGCTGGAGAACAAGCTGCCCTTCATCCAGCTGGTGGAAAGCGCGGGCGCCAACCTCATGCAGTACCGCGTGCAGGACTTCGTGCGCGGCGGCAACATCTTCCGCAACCTCGCGCGGCTCTCGGCCGCGGGCCTGCCGGTGGTGACGGTGACGCACGGCTCGTCGACCGCGGGCGGCGCCTACCAGACGGGCCTGTCGGACTACATCGTGATGGTGCGCGACCGCACCCGGGCCTTCCTGGCCGGGCCGCCGCTCTTGAAGGCCGCCACCGGCGAGATCGCCACCGAGGAAGAACTGGGCGGCGCCGTCATGCACACCCACATCTCGGGCCTGGGCGACTACCTGGCCGAGGACGACCGCGACGCGCTGCGCATCGCGCGCGCCATCCTCGGCGGCATCGACTGGGCACGCGACGAGGCGCCGCGCACCTTCGCGCCGCCGCGCCACGACGCCGAGGAGCTGATGGGCCTCATGCCCACCGACGGCCGCCGGCCGGTGGACATGCGCGAGGTCATCGCGCGCATCGCCGACGGCTCGGAGTTCCTGGCCTTCAGCGAGCACTACGGCAGCGCCACGGTCTGCGGCCACATCCGGCTCGAAGGCCACGCGGTGGGCATCATCACCAACAACGGCCCCATCGATTCCGACGGCGCCACCAAGGCCACGCACTTCATCCAGGCCTGCTGCCAGTCGCGCACGCCCATCGTCTACCTGCAGAACATCACGGGCTACATGGTGGGCCGCGCGCACGAGGAGGCCGGCATCATCAAGCACGGCGCCAAGATGATCCAGGCCGTGACCAGCGCCAACGTGCCGCAGATCACGCTGCACTGCGGCGCCTCGTACGGCGCGGGCAACTACGGCATGTGCGGTCGCGGCTTTGCGCCGCGCTTCTGCTTCAGCTGGCCCAACGCACGCACCGCCGTGATGGGCGGCGAGCAGGCCGCGCAGACCATGGCCATCGTCATGGAGGCCGGCATGGCGCGCAAGGGTGCTGTCGACCGCGAGAAGATCGACGCGATGCAACGCCAGATCGTCGAGCGCTTCGAGCGCCAGATGAGCGTCTTCACCACCAGCGCGCTGCTGCTGGACGACGGCGTGATCGACCCGCGCGACACGCGCGCCGTGCTGGCCGAGGCGCTGTCGATCTGCCGCGACGCCGAGGCGCGCGCGCCGCAACCCATGCAGTTTTCGGTGGCACGGCCATGAGTTCTTTTCAAAAAATCCTGATCGCCAACCGCGGCGAGATCGCCGTGCGCGTGATGCGCACCGCGCGCGCCATGGGCTACCGCACGGTCGCCGTGTACTCGCGCGCCGATGCAGACGCCGAGCATGTGCGCCAGGCCGACGAGGCCGTGTGCGTCGGCGAGCCGCTGCCCGCGCAGAGCTACCTGGCCATCGACGCGATCATTGCCGCGGCCCGCGCCAGCGGCGCCGACGCGGTGCACCCGGGCTACGGCTTCCTCGCCGAGAACGCGGCCTTCGCGCAGGCCTGCCGCGACGCGGGGCTGGTCTTCATCGGGCCATCGCCCGAGGCCATCGTCGCGATGGGCGACAAGGCCGGCGCCAAGCGGCTCATGCAGGCGGCCGGCGTGCCGTGCATTCCCGGCTACCAGGGCGACGATCAAAGCACCGCCACGCTGGCCGCCGAGGCCGAACGCATCGGCTGGCCCGTGATGATCAAGGCCACGGCCGGCGGCGGCGGGCGCGGCATGCGGCTCGTGGCCTCGGCCGGCGCCTTCGCCGAGCAACTGCAGAGCGCGCAGTCCGAGGCGCTGCATGCCTTCGGCGACGCCACCGTGATTTTGGAGCGCGCCATCGTCGCGCCGCGCCACATCGAGATCCAGGTGTTTGCCGACCGCCACGGCCATGCGATCCACCTCGGTGAGCGCGACTGCTCGGTGCAGCGGCGCCACCAGAAGGTGATCGAGGAAGCACCCTCGCCGGCCGTCGATGCCGCGCTGCGCGCGCGCATGGGCGCCACCGCCGTGGCCGCCGCGAAGGCCATCGCTTACGAAGGCGCGGGCACGCTCGAGTTTCTGCTCGACGCGCAGGGCCAGTACTGGTTCATGGAGATGAACACGCGGCTGCAGGTGGAGCACCCCGTGACCGAAGCGGTGACGGGCCTGGACCTCGTCGAGCTGCAACTGCGCGTGGCCGCCGGCGAGCCGCTGCCGCTGACGCAGGACGACGTGCACATCACCGGCCATGCCATCGAGGTACGGCTGTGTGCCGAAGACCCGCAGCAGGGCTTCCTGCCGCAAAGCGGCACGCTCACGGCGTGGCGCCCGTCGCCCGCGCTGCGCACCGAACACGCATTGCGCGACGGCGCCGAAGTGCCGCCCTTCTACGACTCGATGATCGCCAAGCTCATCGCATCGGGCCGCACGCGCGACGAAGCGCGACAACGGCTGCTCGCGGGCCTGCGCGACACAGTCGCGCTCGGCCTGCCGACCAACCAGCCGCTGCTGCAGCGCGCGCTCGCGCACCCCGTGTTCGCAGGCGGCGGTGCGACCACCGCCTTCATCGGCGACCACCTCGACGCGCTGCTCGCCGCCGACACGGCGGCCGACACGCGCGCCGCCCTGCTCGCGGCCCTGCTGCTGCAGACCGGCGCGCGCGGCTGGCCTTCGCCGCTGGCGCACACGCTGCCCAACGCCTTGCGCTTTGCGCTCGACGGGGCGGTGCACACGGCGCGCGTGACACCACGCGGCGCGGCGCATTTCGAGGTCGTGCTGGACGACGCCGCGCCGGCCACGCTCGCGCTGCTGGCGCTGCCGGACGACGGCCCGGTGCGCTTTGCCTGCAACGGCGTGGCCGCGCAGGCATGGGTCGTGCGGCGCGGCGAACGCACGGACGTCCACTTCGACGGTCGCGCCCACCGCCTCGACGACCTCACGCACGTGGCCGTCCCGCGCGCCGGCGCGGGCGGCGGCGACGGCCTGCTGCGCGCCTCGATGAACGGCCGCGTGGTCGCGCTGCTGGCCGCCGAGGGCGACACCGTCGCGGCGGGCCAACCACTGGTCACGCTCGAAGCCATGAAGATGGAACACGTGCACTGCGCGCCGCGCGCGGGCCGCGTCGCGGCGCTGCATGTGGCCGTGGGCACGCAGGTGGCCGCGCGCCACATCGTGGCCGAGATCGCCGAGGCCTGAAGGCCCCTCCCCTTTTTCGAGAACCTGTCGAATGAACGCATCCCACTATCGCTCCGTCTTCGCGCCCGGCCTGTTCGCCGGGCAATGCATCGTCGTCACCGGCGGCGGCTCCGGCATCGGCCGCTGCACCGCGCACGAGCTGGCCTCGCTCGGCGCCCACGTGGTGCTGGTCGGGCGCAAGCCCGAGAAACTCGACGCGGTGCGCGCCGAGATCGAGGCCGCCGGCGGCAACGCCAGCACGCAGGCCTTCGACATCCGCCAGGAAGACGCCGTGCGCGAGGCCGTGAAGGCCATCGTCGCGGCGCACGGGCGCATCGACGGGCTGGTGAACAACGCGGGCGGCCAGTACATCACGCCGCTGGCCGCCATCTCGGCCAAGGGCTGGGAGGCGGTGATCCACACCAACCTCACGGGCGGCTTCCTGGTGGCGCGCGAGTGCTACCTGCAGAGCATGCAGGCGCACGGCGGCGCCATCGTCAACATCGTGGCCGACATCTGGGGGTCGATGCCGAACATGGGCCACAGCGGCGCCGCGCGCGCAGGCATGGTGAGCTTCACCGAGACCGCCGCCGCCGAATGGGCCGTGAGCGGCGTGCGCGTGAACGCCGTGGCGCCGGGCTACATCGCCTCCAGCGGCATGGACCATTACCCGCCCGAGGCCGGCGACATGCTGCGCGCCATGCGCCGCACCGTGCCGGCCGGCCGCTTCGGCAACGAGGCCGAGACCTCCGCCGCCATCGCCTTCCTGCTGGGCCCGGCCGCCGCCTTCATCAGCGGCACCGTGCTGCGCGTGGACGGCGCGCGCCCGCAGGCGCGCATGGGCTGGCCGATGGAACTGCCCGATGCGCAGGCGCAGCAGCGCCCCGCGGTGCGGCCCTACGACGGCTTTCACCTCGCGCAGACACCGCGCGTGTTCCAGGACAAGTAACGAGCGAACGAACGGAGACCAGTGATGCAGTACACCCATGAACACCTCGAGATGCAGAACACCCTGCGCCGGTTCATCGACGAGGAGATCAACCCCCGCGTCGACGAATGGGAAGAGGCCGAGATCTTTCCCGCGCACGAGGTCTTCAAGAAGCTCGGCAACCTCGGCCTGCTGGGCCTGAACAAGCCCGAAGCCTTTGGCGGCGCCGGGCTCGACTACTCGTTTGCGATGGCCTTCGCCGAGGGGCTGGGCCATATCAGCTGCGGCGGCGTGCCGATGGCCATTGGCGTGCAGACCGACATGTGCACGCCCGCGCTCGCGCGCTTCGGCAGCGACGAACTGCGCCGCGAGTTCCTGGTGCCCGCCATCGCGGGCGACACGGTCGGCTGCATCGGCGTGAGCGAGCCCGGCGCGGGCAGCGACGTGGCGGGCCTGAAGACCTATGCGAAGAAGGACGGCGACGACTACCTCATCACCGGCCAGAAGATGTGGATCACCAACAGCCTGCAGGCCGACTGGATGTGCATGCTGGTCAACACCAGCGAAGGCCCGGTGCATCGCAACAAGTCGCTCGTGATGGTGCCGATGAACCTGCCCGGCATCGAGAAGGCCAAGAAGATCCGCAAGATCGGCATGGACTCGAGCGACACCGGCCTCATCTACTTCGACAACGTGCGCGTGCCGCAGCGCTACCGCATCGGCGAAGAGGGCCAGGGCTTCGTCTACCAGATGCAGCAGTTCCAGGAAGAGCGGCTGTGGTGCGCGGCCAGCTCGCTCGCACCGATGGACGACTGCATCACGCAGACCATCGAATGGGCGCAGCAGCGCCAGATGTTCGGCGCCACGCTGGCCGACCAGCAGTGGGTGCAGTTCAAGCTGGCCGAACTCAAGACCGAGGTGGAGGCACTGCGCGCCCTCACCTACCGCGCCTGCGACCTGCATGTGAAGGGCGAGGACGTGCTCGAGCTCGCCTCGATGGCCAAGCTCAAGACCGGCCGGCTCACGCGCCAGGTGGCCGACACCTGCCTGCAGTTCTGGGGCGGCATGGGCTTCACGCTGGAGAACCGCGTCTCGCGCCTGTACCGCGACGGCCGCCTGGGCTCGATCGGCGGCGGCGCCGACGAGGTGATGCTCGGCATCCTCGCCAAGACCATGGGCATCGCCAAGCGCCCGCCGCGCGGCTGACCGGGCACGCCATGGACGCGGAACTGCAGGCCGACCGTGCAGCGCTCGCCGACACGGTGCGCCGCTTCGCCCAGGCCGAGATCGCACCGAACGTGCAGGCCTGGGACGAGGCCGGCGAATTCCCGCGCGCGCTGTACGCCCGCGCGGCCGAGCTGGGCCTGCTGGGCCTGGGCTACCCGGAAGCACTCGGCGGCACGCCGGCCTCGTATGCACTGAAGCTGCCGGCGTGGGTGGCGCTCGCGCGCCACGGCCAGAGCGGCGGCGTGCTCGCGAGTCTGTTCTCGCACAACATCGGCCTGCCGCCCGTGGTGCTGCACGCGAGCGACGCGGTGCGCCACGAGGTCGTGCCCGCCGTGCTGCGCGGCGAAAAGATTGCCGCGCTCGCGATCACCGAACCCGGCGGCGGCTCCGACGTGGCCGCGGTGCGCACGACAGCGAAACGCGATGGCGACCACTACGTGCTCAACGGCGAGAAGACCTTCATCACCTCGGGCATGCGCGCCGACTGGATCACCGTGGCCGTGCGCACCGGCGAAGGCCGCGGCGCGGGCGGGCTCTCGATGCTGCTCGTGCCGGGCGACGCGCCCGGCCTCTCGCGCACGCGGCTCGCGAAGATGGGCTGGCTGTGCTCCGACACCGCGACGCTGCACTTCGACAACGTGCGCGTGCCCGCGCGCTACCTGCTGGGCGACGAGGGCGCGGGTTTTCGCATGGTCATGGGCAACTTCAACGGCGAGCGCGTCGGGCTCGCGGCCGGCGCGCTGGGCTTCGCGCAGGCCTGCCTCGACGAGGCGCTGGCCTGGTCGCGCGAGCGCAAGACCTTCGGCGCCGCGCTCATCGAACACCAGGCCGTGCGCCACAAGCTGGTCGACATGCAGATGCGCATCGCCTCGACCGAGGCCTGGCTCGAGGCCGTGTCCGCCGAGGGCGACGCGCACGAGGCAGCGGGCCGCATCAACGCGCCCGAGTGGGTGGCGCAGGTCTGCCTGCTCAAGAACCACGCCACGCAGACCATGCAGTTCTGCGCCGACCAGGCCGTGCAGATCCTCGGCGGCATGGGCTTCATGCGCGGCACCGTGAGCGAGCGCGTCTACCGCGAGGTCAAGGTCATGATGATCGGCGGCGGGGCCGAGGAGATCATGAAGGAGCTGGCGGCGCGCCAACTCGGGTGGGTGTAGCGGCGGCGCCAACCTTTCTTCCGGCCCGGCCGGAACGCCGCTGCGCAGCGGGTGTCCAACCGTTCAGCACCTTTGCTGAGTCGCGGGAGATCACCATGCTCTCTTTCACTTATGGCATCGGCGCCGTCGCCCTGGTCCTGCTGGCGGCGCTGCTCTTTTCGGCGATATGGATCTTCCGGGAGTACGAGCGCGGCATCGTGTTCACCCTGGGGCGCTTCTCGAAGGTGGCAGGGCCGGGACTGGTGTTCGTGATCCCGGCCATCCAGCAGGTGGTGCGCGTCGACCTGCGCACCGTGGTGCTCGAAGTGCCGACGCAGGACGTGATCTCGCGCGACAACGTGTCGGTGAAGGTCAGCGCGGTCGTCTACTTCCGCATCGTCGATGCGGCCAAGGCCATCATCGAGGTCAAGGACTTCTTCAACGCCACCAGCCAGCTGGCCCAGACCACGCTGCGCTCAGTGCTCGGCAAGCACCAGCTGGACGACATGCTGGCCGAGCGCGAGAAGCTCAACCTGGATGTGCGCGAATCGCTGGACGTGCAGACGGCGTCATGGGGCATCAAGGTGTCGAACGTCGAGATCAAGCAGATCGACCTCACCGAATCCATGATCCGTGCCATCGCACGGCAGGCCGAGGCGGAACGCGAACGCCGCGCCAAGGTGATCCATGCCGAGGGCGAGCTGCAGGCGTCCGAGAAGCTGTTCCAGGCCGCGCGCGTGCTGGCGCAGGAGCCGCAGGCCATCCAGCTGCGCTACCTGGAGACGCTCACGGTGATCGGCTCGGACAAGAACACGACCATCGTGTTTCCGCTGCCGGTGGACCTGATGGCGAACTTGCTCGGCAAGCAGCACGCATAGCGCGCAACGCACGGAAGCGGAAAGCCATTCGAAGCACCCGCCGGCATCCCTTCATGCCGGCTGACGCCTGACGCCTGACGCACGTCAGTCCGCGTCTTCCCCACCGCCCGCCTGTGCGGCCAGCGCGGCCGCCGCGCGCAGCTTGTCCTTCTTGCTCGGCCGCGCACCCTTGATGCCGCCGTTGCCCGAGGTGTCGACCACCACGGGCGCCACCTCGACCGGCTCGAAGCCCGCGATGCGCTCGCGCGGCACGCGCTGGCCCTGGCGCTTCTCGATCAGGCGGAAGTGCGCCTCGGTGGAGGGGCTCACGAAGCTGATCGCCAGCCCGCTCGCGCCCGCGCGGCCGGTGCGGCCGATGCGGTGGATGTAGTCGGTGGGCGAACGCGGCAGGTCGTAGTTGATGACCACGGGCAGCTGCGCGATGTCCAGGCCGCGCGCCGCCAGGTCGGTGGCGATCACCACGTCCCAGCGGCTCTGCTTGAACTGCGCCAGGATGTCGCGGCGCGTGCCCTGCGCGATGTCGCCGTGGAAGGGCACGGCGTAGATGCCGTTGCGGTACAGCTTCTCGGCCACGGTCTGCGCGGCGTGTTGCGTGGCGACGAACACCAGCACGCGGTCCCACGTGCCTTCGTTGTCCTTCAGCAGCTGGCGCAGCAGCTGGGTGCGGCGGGCGGCGTCGACCTCGATGGCGCGCTGCACGATGTCGGGCCGGGTGCCGGGCTCGCCCTGCACGTCGACCAGGGCCGGGTCGTGCAGCATGTCGTCGGCCAGCGCCTGGATGGCGATCGGGAAGGTGGCCGAAAAGAGCAGGTTCTGGCGCCGCGCCGGCAGCAGCGCCAGGATGCGCTGCAGCTCCTCGGCAAAGCCCAGGTCGAACAGGCGGTCGGCCTCGTCGAGCACGAGCGTCGACACGGCGTCGAGCGCGAGCGCGTTGTGCTCGACCAGGTCGAGCAGCCGGCCGGGCGTGGCGACCACGATGTCGGCGCCGCCGCGCAGCCGCATCATCTGCGGGTTGATCGAGACACCGCCGACCGCGACGACGATCTTCAGGCGCTCGGGCAGGTGCCGTGCGAAATCTTCCAGCGTCTCGCCCACCTGGGCCGCGAGTTCGCGCGTGGGCACGAGCACCAGCGCGCGCAGCCGGCGCGACGCCGACGCGGCGGGCTCGGCGGCCAGGCGCTGCAGCAGCGGCAGGGAAAATGCGGCCGTCTTGCCGGAGCCGGTCTGTGCCGAGCCCCGCAGGTCGCGGCCCTGCAAAATGGCAGGGATGGCCGCCGCCTGGATGGCGGTCGGCGCGGCAAAGCCGCTCGCGGCGGCCGCTTGCGCGAGCGCGGGGGTCAGGCCCAGGGTATCGAATGGCATGGAACGGGCACCGGGAAAAAGAGAGAGATCGAAAGAAAGACGGATCGAATGGGAACGATGAAGAACAGCCGCACCGGCAGCACGCTGGTGTACTCCACCGAGGCGGGCGGGCGCATGTGCCCCGACTGCGGCGCCCCGATGGCGCAATGCCGCTGCAAGGAACTCGCGAAGGCCCGCACGGCGGCCACGGACGGCATTGTCCGCGTATCGCACGAGACCAAGGGCCGAAAGGGCAAGGGCGTGACCGTGGTCAAGGGCCTGCCGCTCGACGCGGCGGCGCTGGCGGCCGTGGGCAAGCAGCTGAAAGCGGCCTGCGGCACGGGCGGCACTGTGAAGGACGGCACCGTGGAGATCCAGGGCGATCACCGCGAGGTGGTGATCGCCGCCCTCGTGAAGCAGGGCCACACGGTCAAGCGCGCAGGCGGCTGAAAGCGCGCATGAACCCCGAAGACCTGCAGCGCCTGGTGACGCTCGAAATGCCTTTTGGCAAGCACAAGGGCACGCTGATTGCCGATTTGCCCGGAAATTACCTGACTTGGTTTGCGCGCGAGGGTTTTCCCGCGGGAGAAATTGGCCGGCTGCTCGCTTTGATGCATGAAATAGACCACAACGGCCTGTCCGACCTGCTCAAACCGTTGCGAAACCGCCCGTCGGGTCGGAATGTTTCTCGATAACACAAGATTTCCCCCCTTTTTTAGGAAATCGGGCCGGATAATCCGGCTCACGTGTCTGCGAGCCTCGGCTCCCGTGCACGTAATTTGGTGATCGGTCAGTTTCGCGCCACAGCGCATTAGTTTGTTGTGATTCTGGGACTCCATCGCTTTGTGTTTTTTTGGTTTGAATTAGGAGTCCCTCCATGGGCAAGAAACTTTACGTGGGCAACCTCGCCTACTCCGTGCGTGACAACGACCTGGAACAGGCTTTCGGCGAGTTCGGCTCGATCGTCAGCGCCAAGGTCATGATGGAACGTGACACCGGCCGTTCGAAGGGCTTCGGCTTCGTCGAAATGGGCACGGACGCTGAAGCACTCGCAGCTGTCGAAGGCATGAACGGCGCATCGCTGCAGGGCCGCGCCCTGACGGTGAACGAAGCCCGTCCGATGGAAGCACGTCCCCCCCGCACCGGCGGTGGTGGCGGCTACGGCGGTGGTGGCGGCGGCGGCTACGGTGGTGGCG